>CAKQIZ010000187.1 GCA_934247125.1 uncultured Clostridia bacterium | reverse complement strand
TGTGAGGAGGCAAACCATGAAAACACTGACCATCTGCAGCAAGTGCGCCGCCACCGGCGCAGACACCACCGGTTACCAGGCCAGAGTCATGCGCACGGAGAAAAAGTGCTGCGATCTGTGCGGGCGAAAGGGCTGGTGCACGGTGTACGACAAGGAGGATGACGATGACAAGGCGTAACCTATGCGACACCTGCCTGCATCGCTACGTATGCAGGCACAGCACAGACCCGGCAGGGACGGCGATGGTGATCTGCGTACACTACGAGCGTCTGATTGAGATTGGATATACGCTTGGACGCGAGCTGCCGAAGGCAACGGGAATTGTGCGGTTGTATGCGAGAGACACCGCCGGAGGAGGATGAGGTATGACAGGGGCAGAGATTAGGGCGTTTCGGGCGCAGAAGCAGATGTCGCAGTACCAGCTCGCCCAGCTGGTCGGCACGACACAAAACGCTGTGAGCAAGTGGGAGCACAACCAAACCAGGCCGTCAGGCGTGTACAAAGCCCAATTGGAGTGGCTCGTGCACGCCGCTCCGGAAGAACTGCAAGCCAGACAGGATGAAATCCGTCAAGAACAGGCGGAAGAGCGGCGCAAGAGGCGGTGTGCAAACCCTGTGAAGTCGAAGAAGCTGCCAAAGCTGCCTGAAAAAGAGCCTGCAGAACCGGTAGAACCGGCAAAGCCCACAGCCACCAAAACCGCCAACCAATGCAAGGCCTGCCCCTACTGGCAGCACATGGACAGCGCGAAAAGCCCAACGATGTACTGCGCCTGCCTCCAGGAGACCGGCCACGTCCGTACCTGCGGCGTAGAGCGTACATACCAGCGACGCAGGACGCTCAGCCCGTTGTCTCTGGACGCTGCTAGGGCGGCGGAGTTGGGAGTGAGCTATGGGCAGTATAAGGCGCTGTAAATGACGATGATGAACCGGAGGGATGCAAATGACGTTGAACGAGTTATCAGAGCACTATCAGCTGCGGGTACAACTGGCAGAGGTCGAGACCATGTTACAGTCCCTCCGGTGTGCTGCCAGCCCAGGCGCTCAGGCGCTGACCGGGATGCCCCATGCGACCGGCGTGCGGGACAAGGTGGGAGACTTGGCGGTGGAGATCGCCACCATGGCCGACGAGGCGGACAGGCTCCGGCAGGAGATCGGTCAGCAGGAAGGGGAGGTGCAGGCATATATCGCAGCTATCCCAGACCCGCGGACGCAGACAATCTTCCGGCTGCGGTTTATCCGGGGGCTGATGTGGTGCGAGGTGGCGGCTGTCCTGGGCGGCGGGAACTCTGCCAGCGGTGTGAAGATGGCGTGTTATCGCTACGCGGAAAGTTGTGACTCGATGTGACGCGATGTTACTTGATGTGACGCGCATCATCTGATATGGTTATACTTAACAGAAAACGGGAATGGCGGCTGCATAGCGATGTGCAACCGCCATTTTTCTACCCCGAAGGAAGGTGAAAACGTGAAAAACGATGAAATCAAACTGCTGCGAGGCAACTGCCTGGA
>CAKQIZ010000186.1 GCA_934247125.1 uncultured Clostridia bacterium | reverse complement strand
GAGATTACATGTACAAGTAAACCAATTAATCTACTAAAAAGAGCCCCCGAAATCAGAATTTCGGGAGCCTTTTATTTTTCAAATTATTAGCGATAACAGGGAAACCATAACTAAACCCAAGATTACCGAAAGCGCCATCGAACGGGTCCAAGACGCCACTAAAATTACCAGCAGCGTGGCAACCAAATCGGGGCCTTTTCCGGATAGTGAAAACGAATAAGTCCTGGTGATCAGCAATTCCTTAACCACTAGCGCGGTAAATAATGAAATCGGGACGTAATTCATCCACTCGTTAAACCACTTCGGGATTTTCCGCTTCCGAAAAAAAGAAAGCGGCACGAAGCGGGGGATTAAAGCGACAAAGAAGCAAATTATAATCAGCCAAAAACGTAAAGCAGTGTCCCACACGACAATTCCCCGTTTCTAAAACTTATCGCCAAAGTCTTTATCGTCAACGTCTTCTTCGGGCCGACCCGCCGGATTCTTAAACGTTTTTAACATCCGGCTGCGGTTCGTGCGACGCCTAATCAACGATTCAATCCCGTAGCCGATCAGTGAAGAAATCACCGCGGCAACCACGATGCCTAACGTCGACTTAAACAGCATTAGCATCAAAACCGCAATCACCGCCGCCAAAAGCGTTACCAATAACTTCAGCCAATCCTTATTTTGAACCACGATCATGTAAATAAACAACGCCGTCAACGCAAACTCGACCACGTTTAAATTAATCCGGACCGCGTTACCGGCGAAGTTACCAATTAAATTACTAACGGTCCAGAACAAAAGTGAATCATGTTCAACCCGCAACGCGTCTTCGGGCTGCCACTTTTTATCAGTTGAAAACTTCAGGTAATTAATCGCGTAGTTTTCGTCGTTCAGCGAAATCGCGAAGAAAAAAGTTAACCGGTTCGAGTGCCCCTGCAAATATTTTGAAAGGCTTGAACCCAGCAGCGCGTAACGCAATTCTAAGAAGAACATCATCAGGACCACCGAGTACAACGGTGATTTGATCAACACCAGCGAGGCAATAATAAACTGGGCCCCGCCACTGAACACCAAAATTGAGATCAAAACGGTTAGCCAAACGTTGAAACCCGCCGCGTGAAGTAAAATTCCGCAAGCTAGCCCGATTGGAATGTAGCTTAAATCCAGCGGCATTGAAGCCCGAAGCGCACTCAACCAGGCTGGTTCATTAGGGTTAGGATATTGTTTAACCAATGATTTTCCCCCATCTCAAGGAACCAATTGCTTAATGACGAGCATGAAAAGCGCTCGTGACGTCATACCGATGGTGAACCCAGAAAGCCGCTCCCAAGCTCACGATCGCTAAAGCAATGTTAATCCACGGGTTAAGAACCGGATTCAGCATTCTCGGTAAGCGGGTACTGAGGTAGAAGACCGCCATCCAGGCCACAAACATTAAAATCATGACCAGTCCCCGGACTAAACCGTTATGCTGGTGTTTAATCCGGTCGTCAAAGAGCCTGGTAATAATCGGCATCCCGAGTCCGGCCACGATTGAAGTAATCAGTA
>CAKQIZ010000185.1 GCA_934247125.1 uncultured Clostridia bacterium | reverse complement strand
ATTTGATCTGTGAAGCAGGAAGAGAGCTCACAAGAGAAGTACTTGAAAGGTATGACAAGCACCTTCATACAACAAGAGATAAATCCGAATTAAGGGATAAAGGGTGTCGAAGGTCAACCATAAAGACAATTTATGGAGAGGTGCCTTATAATCGTCATGTTTATCAGACATGCGATGAGTACGGACTCAAACACTGTGTATATCTTCTTGACGAGAACCTGAGCCTTAACAGGATAGGACTCATCTCTGAAAATTATGTCGAATTTTTGATATCATCCATAACTGAAACATCTTATCGGAACTGCGCTGAAAGTTTAAGTGAAACAACAGGACTTCCTATCAGTCATACAGGGGTCTGGAATGTGATCCAGGCTCTTGGAGAGAAACTGGAAAATGATGAGAGGAAACTTGTTGAAACAGACAAGTATAAAAAGATAAAGGGAAACAAGGAAGCACCTGTACTGTTTGAAGAGGCAGATGGTGTGTGGCTGAACCTTCAGGGAAAGGATCGTAAACAGCGAAAATTTCCAAAAGCAGAAATGAAGGCAGCCATTGCATATGATGGATGGATAGATAAAGGTTCCGGAAGATACAGCCTTGACGGAAAGGTCGTAACAGCCGGCTTTAATAAGGCTGCTAATTTTCAAAGATTACGTGAGGCCATGATAGCCTCTGAATACGATCTTGATGAGGTGCAGATCCGATTTTTAAACGGAGATGGTGCACCCTGGATAAAAAAGACGAGCGATAGGGGAACGATATTCCAGCTCGATCCGTTTCACAGAAACAAAAGTATCCGTGAAAACATTTCGCATAAAAGAGCGATACGTGATGTAATGGAGCTTCTTGAAAAAGAGCAGATAGAAGAAATGTTTGAGTATTTGACAGTTTATAAGGACAGCCTTACAGATGATAAAGAGATTGAAAAAGCCGAGAATCTGATCCGTTACTTTAGCGCAAACAAAGAAGGTTTGCTGCCTTATCAAAAGCGGGGACTTGAGATACCTGAGAGTCCAAAAGGTCTTATATATAAAAACATGGGAACTATGGAAAACCATATCTGGAGCATTATAGCCCGTAGGATGAAACACAATCATACCAGCTGGAGTATAAAAGGCGGAAACCATCTTGCAAAGATACTTGCTAAAAAGTGTTCAGGAAAACTATATGAAGTAACAGAGCAGCTTAAGATACCGGTATTTGAAGAAGAAAAGCTGGAGGAGATAAAAGGAGATATCCTGCAAGCGGCAAAGATCAAGGAAAGGATCGGCTGCGGATATGCCTATCCTGTAATCGGACACGTGGTTAGAATAGATACAGGAACAAGAGGAGACCGTGGAAAACTTCATTCCATAGCGGGGTTTTAATATTGAACTGCGAAGGGTGATGATATGACGCAAAAGACGATAGCGAGGCTTCCGTAGGGAGCTGCGCTTTAGCAACGAAGGCGGGCGCGTGTCTGAGCCCGCAGGGCGAGTTTGCGCAGGAGCCTGAGTGGATAAGCGAGTGCAGCGAGTAGGAAACGCAGCGTGTCTTGGCGGCATATCTCACACTCGCAGTG
>CAKQIZ010000184.1 GCA_934247125.1 uncultured Clostridia bacterium | reverse complement strand
ATTCTGGTGCTGGACGAACCTTTCAATGCACTGGATTATCACACTTACCAGGATGTAAAATCCATTATCCGAATGCTCAAAGCCGAGGGAAAAACAATTCTCCTGACATCCCACCACTATAAAGATCTTGAGCAGCTCTGTGACTGCATCTATGCGATTGAAGACTATCAGTTGATCCCGATGACACCGGAAATCGTGGCACATTATCAGGAAAGGGAATAAGTTTTTCGTGAGCTGACGGCCTGAAAGCACTTGGAAGGCCATTGGTGCGGTTGAATACTGGATCTTTTCTGGTAAGCGCTCAATAATCCCCCGCCTAGCATTTGCTTCGCCCCTATGAGATAATATCCCAAATCTTGAATAGCTGAGCCTCAGCTATTCAAGAAACTGGAAAATGTGGTGATCAAATGGGAGATATCCTTGCTGTTCGGGATGAATACCGGCAAATCCAATGGGCGGTGGTAATTCAGGAGTGCAAGGCCAGCGGGCTGACGAACAAGGAATACTGCATCCGGCATGGGCTTTTGGATTCGCTCTCTACCGTGGGGAAAGCCAAGTAGTAAACGGCATTCAATATCAGAATGTGGAAGAATATCTGAGAAACCTTGCATAGCAAAACCGCCATCCCGACCGAAAATCGGGGTGGCGGTTTTACATAGACCTAAAATCCGATAGATTCAATATACAGTTTTCAAAGCCTGTATCCAATCGTGCAGGCTCCTGGCCGGTGGGGCAATTCAAAAACGGAGGGCACAGAGAATTCAGCCTGTCCCCGTCGGAATATCCGTGGGAAATGGAGAATAGGGTAGTGCTGAGGTGAAGATGTATGTTTGCAAGCGTCTGGCTGCTGCTCAGCGGCCTGTTCTACTCCCTGCAGCTCCACTCCGGCTCCTTCCCCAAACCGTTGACCCCCGAGGAAGAACGCCATTACTTAGCTCGCGCCGCCCAAGGCGACCTGGAGGCCAGAAACATCCTGGTGGAACGAAACCTGCGGCTGGTGGCCCATGTGATGAAAAACAGATGATGCACGGGAAGATTTCCTGTGGCGGACAGATGGAAGCCTGGTGTCTGCGTGCGGAAATCGGACTGCGAAAATAGATTGGAAAGCAATGCTTAACGAATAAAGGACAAGCCCGGCAAGGTTTCGATACTTGCCAGGCTGTGTCTTTGTACGAGGGACATGAAGAGAAAGCGGCATCGCCCCAGAGTACAAGGAAATTTTCAAAAAGGGTATTGACTCTGACGTTGCGTAATGGTTTATACTAACCATATCACGAAAGGAGATGCGGTCAGTGTGGACAGTGAATGAGGTAAGCAAACGCACGGGGGTCAGCATTCGCACCCTGCAATATTATGACAAGATCGGCCTGCTGCATCCGGCGCAGTATACGCAGGCGGGATACCGGCTGTATGACGAAAAGGGCCTGGAACGCCTGCAGCAGATTCTGCTCTTCCGGGAACTGGCGTTTTCCTTGAAGGAAATCGAAGCGATCCTGCAAAGTCCGGACTTTGACAGGGAAAAAGCGCTGGACCAGCAGATAGAAATGCTTACCATGAAGAAAGAGCATCTGGAAAACCTGATCA
>CAKQIZ010000183.1 GCA_934247125.1 uncultured Clostridia bacterium | reverse complement strand
TATCATGACAGAGGATAATGTAGCCGCACTTCAGCGCCTCGGTGCTTTTTTCAGAGAAAAGTATGTTCACATTCCGTATATCGGAGTCACAGGCTCTGTCGGAAAAACAACTACCAGGGAGATGATTGCCTGTGCGGTCTCGGCAGGATTTGACACTTACAGTACAAAGGGCAATGCTAATTCACAGACAGGGGTTCCTATAACTGTCATGGCAACCCCTGAATCGGCCGGCATAGGCGTGATAGAGATGGGCATATCCGAATTCGGAGAAATGCACAGACTTTCAGAGGTAGTTAAATGTGATATGGCTGTTATGACTGTGATAGGTATCAGTCATATTGCAAATCTCGGTTCTCAGGAAAACATAATGAAGGAAAAGCTGCATATCCTTGATGATATGCCGGACGGAGCAAGACTTTTCCTAAACGGAGACGATCCGCTGCTTAAGGAGCTTTCTGAGGAAAGAATACATGCTTACGGAATAGCTGAGGGTAAAAGGATAAATATTTCTTTTTACGGTACAGGAGATAATGCGGATTATAAAGCTGTAAATGTTAAAGAAAACTCAGATGGCAGTGAGTTTGATGTATATGTTAACGGCAGAATGGAAACACAAGTCAGGCTTTTTGTTCCCGGCACACATATGATACTGAATGCATTGGCAGCAATTGCTTCAGCCTTTGCTGCGGGTGTTGACATAAAAAAGGCAGCAGAGGCATTAAGCCGCTTTAAAAGCCTTGACGGCAGAGGAGAGATCTGTGAAAGCCGAGGCATAAAGGTTATAAATGATGCATACAATGCAGCACCTCAGTCAGTAAAAGCTGGACTCAGAGTTTTAAACGGTATACAGTCTGAAGGACATGGAAGACATATGGCTGTGCTTGCAGATATGCTTGAGTTAGGTGATGAGGAAGTCTTTTATCATGAGGATATAGGACGATTCATCGTAAATGAGACACCAAAAATTGACAAAGTAATGCTTTACGGAAAGCTGAGCACTCATATCCTTGAAGGAATACGAAACGAGGCACATAAATACGGTGCATCAGTCAATGAAGCATCAGAAAGTCTTAATATAGATTTCAATAACGGCAGATGCATAGATGTACAGCATTTCAGTGACTTTGAGGAGCTTTCAAAGACTGTTAAGGCTGAAACAAAGGCAGGAGATACAGTGTTCTTTAAAGGCTCCAATTCAATGAAGCTTTGGAGCATGGCGAAGGAATTAATAGGAGAATGAGCACAGCTTGAGTTATGCAAAGGTTATCATTGATATATCGGCACAGGCAGTAGACAGAGCATTTACATACTCGATACCTGAGGAGCTGAAAGCGGAAATTTTTCCGGGAGTAAGAGTCAGTGTGCCTTTTGGTGCGGGCAACAGGAAAAGGGAAGGCTTTGTTATAGGTCTTACCGAGGTGCCCGGCTTTGATATATCAAAAATCAAGCCTATTGATTCGCTGGTTCACAAAAAGCTTGATGCAAATGCAGAGCTTATAGAGCTTGCGGCATTTATGTCGGAAGAATACGGCTGTACCATGAATCAGGCACTTATGACTGTTCTTCCGGTAAAAAAGGTTATGAGGAAAAATTCCAAAAGGACAGACCCTGTCAGTGTTATAGAG
>CAKQIZ010000182.1 GCA_934247125.1 uncultured Clostridia bacterium | reverse complement strand
GCATATTGATTTAGCTTTTCTGATGCGTTACTTATCCCCATATACGGCGGATTCGTGACCACCACGTCATACTTCTGCGCCATAACCTCAGCAGCCTGAATCAGCGGCAGAATGCTGTTCAACACGATCTCGCGGAACATACTGATGTCAGCCCGCACTTCCTCAACTCTAGCATAGAGGGCGGCAAAGTCCACCTGAGAAATGTTCAGAATGGAACCATATTCCTTTGCATCTCGCAGCTCGTCCATCAGAGTTCCAAAGTCCTTCTTGAGCTTCGGATCGTTGTTGGTGAAGTATTCAACGGAGCTGCTGTCCAGCCCATTGCTCTCGACGATAGCATACACATGAGGCTGAATGCCACGGGAGAATACGCGGCGGTCATACTGCCGTGCCTTCATCATGACAGCAAAATAGGCAAGCTGCGCTGCACGGTCATCAATATCGAGACCGTAGAGGTTGTTTTCAAGAATGCTCTGCGCAGCGTCCCGCTGGCTATACCCGCTTGCCTCATAAATCTGCATCAGCACATCAAAGGCATAGACAAGAATATGACCACTGCCCATGCAGGGGTCGATGACCTTGATGTCTTTGACATCCAGCGTGGCGTACTCGTTCTGAATCTCGTCAAGCTGCTTGCGTACTTCCTGCGTCTGTTCCGCTTCGGGCAAGTAATACTTCCAACCCATTTTGTCGGCAATCAGCGTTTCTGTTGCAATGCGTTCAGATTCCGCTTCGTGCCAAGTCATTTCATCCAAGCCGCGACCGTCCGCATAGATGCCCTCGTTCTTGCGCTTGTCTACATAGATTCTGCCGAGGCTGTTTTCAACCATATAGCGGACAATCCAGTCCGGGGTGAAGAGCTGCGTTGCAGAAGGAATGCGTTCCTTGGTGATCTTTACATTCTTCTTGAGCAGAGCAAAGGTGTCATCCTTGAGTTCGGAGTTGTAATACTGGTACAGCCAGCCGATGATCTGCACCTGATCCGTCCAGTCCTTTTCGGGAATATCCGCAACCATGTGACCGAGAACGCTGTCCTGTTTCAGAATGTTGTTCGGCAGCAGAAGCTCGGTATAGCCGCCCATTTTCTCAAACATACGGGGAAGAGGGTCGTTCAGTGCGTTGCACTGCGTCAGCAGCAGATAGCGATAGAGACCTTCGGTGTCGTTGCTTTCGATATACTCCGCAACTTTCTCCCGGTTCAGTCCCGGAAGGTCAAGGTGCAGGACATCACTTAAAATCTCCGGCTTGAACGCGCCGGTACTGTCGGAAAAGACACGAATGTGGGAGGGCAGATAGTTGTTGACCTCCATAAAGCGCAGGGCAATAAAACGGTTGAACCAAGTGTAGGCAACCTCTTCCATAACCTGTGTATAGCCTTTTGAGCGGATCTGATCGACAAGCTCCTTGCGCTGCTTCTGCTCATCGCCAGTCAGTGCGCGTCCGCCCACCGTCACGGCGTTTGCCTCGCCGCAGCCTTCCTTCGTGATTCCATACTGATAAGCTCTCTGCGACACCTGAGCGATCAGCTCGTTCCGCGCCCAGATTGCAAATCTTTGTATTGCACCTTTATTCATGCTCGTAATTCTCCTTTAGTTGATCTGAACGCCGTCGCAGCTTTCCAACGTTTTCAG
>CAKQIZ010000181.1 GCA_934247125.1 uncultured Clostridia bacterium | reverse complement strand
AGTTGGAAAACGTTAGAGATATCCTCAGATTTCTAGATTCAACGTGATTTTCCTGTATTTTACAACCTCTTCCCAGCTCTGTCAAAAGTTTCTATATAAGCTTAAGCTGAGTTCTGATCGCAGCAGTTTTCCTTACTGTCATTCCCGGAATGTGTGCCTGAATACGATCAATATAACTTTTTGCCTGATCATAATGTTCTGTGTGGATTTCTCTGAGTGGGATTTCCTTTGCAGCAACATCTTCTGTACCCGTTGCTTTTAGCTTTCTTTGGCTTCTGCTTACTCTGACCAGATTTATAATCCCTTCTTTTCCGTAGTTCCGTTCATAGCATCTCAGTTTACTCATTCTATCGGCTCCAATCTGGCTCCATCCCATCGGTCTTGAACTCAATCGATCCGATAACACGTGGCTTACATGACTTTCTGCACTGCACCCATTAAGCCTTTCATCTCTTAACGTTCGTCTTACTGCATTCCAGTTTCCAAGTACATACGTTTTCAGTGTTTCTATCTTCTCCCGATTTCTCGCAGATTTTAACATCTGATCTGTATAATCCTCAAACTGTTTTTTTGCCCCATGTTTCCTTGAATATAACAAATGCCACAGTTCTTCTTTACTTATCTCTTTTTCATCCATCATCTGTGCAGTTGCTAGATTAATATATTTCATTAAATGGAATTTATCAGCACAGAATACTGCTTTGTTTAATATATCAGCTCCGCGTTTGATCCAAGACGCTCCATCTCCACTGATGAATATTTCTTTCAGATACTCTGTATCGTATGTTTTTTCTATATAATCTTGAACATTATTCCAGAGTCGGGCATTTCCTTCGCTGCCAGAATAAAGTCCGCTAAAATAAAACTTATTTACCAGTTCTTTTCTGTCTGTATATCCCTTCGTATTCTGTTTGCATTCATATACATAAACAAGCTTTGTAATAAAACTTTTGTTATCTGACGTATGATCTCCATGCTGTTCTGCAACATGATCTTCATCCGCCTCGATAAAAAGATACTCTGTCTGTTTCAATTCCCCACTTTCTTCATACGGCACCTCTTCTGCAAGCTGATGAACTTTATTCATCACTGTAGTTTTAGTTATTTCCTGTTTGGAAGGCAGCACTTTGGCAGCTTCCTGATAGCTTGTTTTAAGCGCCTCTGTAAGCATTAAGACTTCAGCTTCCTCACTAAATCTTTCATGCTTATCTAAGTGGATCATATCTTCAAGGAGATAAGTGTACCCGCCTTTGGCATCTATCTTTTTAAAATACGTACAATCAAAAGTTACATCGCCAACAGAGGTAATCAATGTTCGTTTATCATTCCGCTGGATGTTATATCGCCCCTGACGCCAGCTACTATTACAAATCTGCTGATTGACGCTGGAGAGAACGGCTCCTAGAAATCCTGCCGAAAAAGATTCTGTTGCTGTTTTTACAGATTTTTCTAAAGAATAGAAATCCGCAGGATTATCTAAAAATTTCCCTTCTGCTTCAATTAACCCATTCACTAATACATCTAACAATGATACAATATCCATGAGAGTAGTCTCCTTTAATAATTAGTTTTTTCGTCGAAACCATTATATCAAAGGATTAAATGATTACTCTCTTTTTTATTTTCTTATTC
>CAKQIZ010000180.1 GCA_934247125.1 uncultured Clostridia bacterium | reverse complement strand
TGCTCATCTGTATCCAGAAGTAAAGTTTTAACTTTAACAAGCTAGTAGGGGGTAAGACGTGCAGCCCCGGCGGCGCAGCCGCCCAACGTAGGGGGGGTAAGACGTGCGACCCCGGCGGCGAAGCCGCCCTTGGCTCCCCCTTTGGGGGAGCTGGCGAGCGAAGCGAGACTGAGAGGGCGTAGGCAGTAGCAAATATGGGAAAAGCGCCGTGATTGCTACATGATACCCTCTCAGTCACGGGACTTTTTTCATATTTACAACTGTGCACGCCCTCTCAGTCACGGCTGCGCCGTGACAGCTCTCCCATAGGGAGAGCCAAGGGGCGGCTGCGCCGCCCAATCATGACCACCACCCGCCATCGAACCGGGTGACCCCCAACGGTGTGGGTCTGCTGCCAGGGTGGCAGACTCGAATTGCCAGCGGGTGCATACCCGCCCTCTCAGTCACGGCTTTCAGCCGTGACTGCTCTCCCATAAGGAGAGCCAAGGGGCGGGCGTTGCCCGCCCAGCACGACGAAATCACCGGGGCAAAAATTTCGGAGTACCACCCCACAAGCGCAAAAATCCCCCGGATTTTCGTCCGGGGGATTTCCAATATTCTATCAGCTGATCCGCACGGCGGCGACCACAAGGCGGCCGTTGTCGTGGGAGTATTCGCAGGTGGACAGGCAGATGGTCTTGTCGCCGTACTCCGGGGTCACGCCGGTGTCGTACAGGGACAGCTCCTTGCACTTGGCAATGAAGTTGTCAAAATCCTTCTTATCCTTGGCGTCGATCATCTGGTGATAGCTGAAGCCCTCGCCAATGTTGGCGGAGGTGGTGAATACGGCGAAGATCTTGTACACATGATAGCCGTACAGGGTGTCAAAGAAGATCAGGGGGTTTTCGTCCCAGGTCTTTTTGTACTTGTAGGTGTCGAGACACGCAAACATACTGCCGTCACGCATGTGGTGGCCGTACAGGGTAATGTTGTCGCTGGGCTTGTTGATGTCGCACTCTTCCCGGGCGTAGATGGCACCCCAGGCGCTGGAAACGCCGTTGAGGTTGTGATCCAGGTAGTAGTTGGGACGATCGGGGGTCTGCATCACGGGATAGTTCAGCTTGGTGCCGTCAATGCGGATCCAGCCAACCATGTCGGGATACTTGGCAAGGGCCTCGCTGTACTCCTCCAGAACGCCGTTGGCATCCACAAGGTTCCCCGCACTGCCGAAGGTACCCTCCACAGTGGTGGCTGCGGTGGTACCGCTGGTGGACTGGGTCTCGGTGGGCTTGGAGACCATATTGGCAAGCTCCTCATTGTCCTTGGCCTGCTGGCGGGACTCTACCAGGTAGCTTCCCACCATCCAGGCGCTGACAGCAAAAATCAGCACCAAAAGTGCGATGGTTAAGGTTACAACAACTTTCTTCATGGGACTTTCCCCTCCTTGGGAACATTATACCCCGGGCGCATCCGGGTGTCAAGTTAACAGACTGTGTCAATTCTTAAGCTTTCCTTAGGAAAAGGAGAAGAATCAACGAACAGGGGTGAAGGTGCCGAATTCCCCGGCGGAGATTTCGGTGTGCTGGGCGGGCGAAGCCGCCAAATTACCGAGCGCAATCGTCGTGAGCGTTCCGCAAAATACGCACCGGGTGCGATGCGGTACGTCTGCGTAGGGGCGGATATCATCCGCCCGGTTGTTTTCCCATGGGGAAAACAACGTCGGCGCA
>CAKQIZ010000179.1 GCA_934247125.1 uncultured Clostridia bacterium | reverse complement strand
CTACACCGTAGAAAATACGGAAAGCCGCATGGATCAGGATGGAAATGCCGCGCTGGTCTGTGATGCTATCAACTGCGCTTTTGACGCCGAAAGTTATTCCACTTCGGCAGCTACGGGTGCAGAAATCACCAACCAGTTCAGCTATGCTGATTTCAATCTTTATGAAAATCGCGGTGACGACAGCGTCACCTACATGACCCGCAGTAACTGGCAGGGCACGACACCCAAAAACTGGGATGATGGTGTGGTTCTGCACTGGAGCAGCAAAATCGAAGAAGATGAAAACAAGTATGGTCGTCAGGGTGAAACCAAGGTTCCGGAGGTTGAGGGTGAGTACCCTGCCTATGAAACCTTTAAGGACGGTGAAACAATTGGCTTGATCGCTCTTCGTGTGGACGAAGACGGCAACGAGATTGCCTACAACGACCCGTTGTGGGACACTTTGCTGGATGAGCTTTCATGGAACGATTATACCGATGTGATTACGTTCGGTATGCGTCGTACTGCAAAAATCGATGCCATCAACAAGCCGGAAACGCTGGATCACAATGGTCCTTCGGGTCTGACTGAGCCGTACAGCGCCAATACCCGCGGTCTTGCCTCGGAAACGAACGACCCGCAGAAAGATTCCCGCGCCATGTGCTATCCCAGCGGCGGTATCCTCTCCGCATCCTTCAATACGGATTTGATGTACCAAATCGGCGATCTGATCGGTGAAGATGCCCTGTGGGCTGGTTACAACGGTCTTTACGGACCCGGTTCCAACATCCAACGCACACCGTACTCCGGTCGCAACTTTGAGTATTACTCTGAGGACGGGTTCCTTTCCGGTATGATCTGCGCCTACGAGACCTCCGCGATGGAGAGCCATGGCCTGTATGTATACAATAAGCATATTGGTTTGAACGATCAAGAAGATCTTCGTCGTGGCATCTGCACCTGGGCCAATGAGCAGAGTATCCGCGAAATTTATATGCGCGCCTTTGAGTTGCCCATTACAATCGCAGGCACTGCGTATACTACGCCCGACGGGGAAGATGTCACGATGCAGGGAGCAAGCTGCGTTATGCTGGCCTTCAACCGTATGGGTCTGCATTGGAGTGGTATGCAGAAGGGGCTTTGCACCAACTTCCTGCGCAATGAATGCGGTTTGACCGGCATTGTTGTTACCGATATGTGGTATGGCACGGCCAGCCCCTATATGAATATGCCCCAGATGCTTCTGGCTGGTGCCAATCTGGTAGACGGTATGATGAGTGCGGATCATCTGGCAGCCAGTGCCCCCGGAAACAATCATTCCGATGTGGCATGGGCAATGCGTGAATCTATGCACCGCATCCTTTACACCGTTGTTCACTCCAACGCTATGAACGGCATTTCTGTCAATACTGTGATTGAGCATGTTACCCCGTGGTGGCAGACCGCTATTTTGGCACTGAAAGCTATTTCTACCGTAGGTCTGCTTGCCTCTCTGGCATGGTGCTGGAAATCTGCTGACAAAAAGAAAAAGCAGCACTGAACGAAAGCGGTAAAGTGAGAGCTTCTCCGACCGCACCACTTACCTAACCATCCTCTTTTCTCCTTGTGAAATCGACCTATTCATCAAAGGCTATCTGCCGCAACAGATATGACCTGCGGCGGATGGGTCGATTTCCTTATATTTACACAATCGGGAGGAATCGCTTATGAATGAAAGCCAAAACAGCAGCGCGGTCAACCGCGCCAAGCCTTATCAGCTGGTCTTGTTCCCGCTGAACAACGGTGCCACGAACGTGTATTACGTTCTGGTGCTGTCCTACATTGCGACCTTCGGCAGCAAGGTGCTGGCG
>CAKQIZ010000178.1 GCA_934247125.1 uncultured Clostridia bacterium | reverse complement strand
TATGTTTCCCCTGCTCCTGTTCCTAAAAATGTCAGTTTCATACACGTACCTCTTTTCCTTATTTTTCTTAATTATAGATCTCTTTTCTTCCATTTTACAACAAAATCCGTATATTTTTCCCTTCCCGGAACAAAACTCCCTCTTCCGACAGATTTTTAAATTCCCGCATCATTGCACTCCGGTCTACGCACAGATATTCTGCCAGAGTCGTATAAGATACCGGCAGTGTAAATACCTGTTTCTTTTTCCCTCCTCCCACTTCATTCAGATACGCCATAATTTTTTTCCGGATGCTGTTTCTGGATAAAACATAGATCCGGTTTGCTTGCTGGCTGGCACGCATGGCGATCATCTGTAACAGATTGCTGACCATCTGGCTGTGAAATTTACATGCATTTTCACACCGCTTGATCACATGCTCATAATCCATAAAGATCACACGCGTCTTCGCCTTCGCACAGACATAATAATGCTGCGACATCTCCGGTAACAGCAGCGGTTCCCCGAAGACATCATCTTTTTTCAGTTCATCCATCAGATACTGATTGCCCTCCGTATCGCTGCCATATAAAGAAGCCTGTCCCTCCGCGATCAAACCGATCTTTTTCATCGTATTCGTATACTCCATGATGATCTCGTTATTTTCATATACAATCTCACGCATTTGAAAACATACCCACATCCGCTCCTGTTCTTCCGGCAGGATATGTGAAAACAATGTCACTTTCTCCATCTGTATTCCCCCATCTTTCTTTTTTGTGTTTTTTTTAACATACTCCAATTTTGTTGCTTTTGCAACAGAATTTTCCGGTTTTTCCGGGTATACTAACGATAACAAGAAAACAGATTCTACACACAGGAGGTTCCCATATATGAAAATCACAGATACTATCAAATACGTAGGCGTCAACGATCACAAAGTTGATTTATTTGAAGGACAGTACCCGGTAGCCAATGGTATGGCTTACAACTCTTACGTGATCCTCGATGAAAAGATCGCTGTCATGGACACCGTAGATGCAAACTTCACCCACGAATGGCTGGATAACCTGGAGAAGGTACTTGATGGCCGCAAACCGGACTACCTGATCGTGCAGCACATGGAACCGGATCATGCGGCCAACGTGGCTAATTTCCTGAAAGTTTACCCGGACACCACCGTTGTCGCCAACGTGAAGACCTTCCAGATGATCTACAACTTTTTCGGACTTACTCTGGAGGGACAGAAGCTCGAAGTTACCAACGGCGGCACGTTAAGCCTTGGAAACCATCAGCTGACCTTTGTATTTGCTCCGATGGTACACTGGCCGGAAGTTATGGTAACTTACGACAGCACTGATAAAGTACTCTTCTCTGCTGACGGCTTCGGCAAATTCGGTGCCCTCGATGTGGAAGAAGACTGGGATGACGAAGCCCGCAGATATTTCATCGGCATCGTAGGAAAATACGGCGCACAGGTACAGTCCCTCTTAAAAGTGGCTGCAACCCTCGATATCCAGATCATCTGCCCGCTCCACGGACCGGTACTTTCAGAAGATCTCGGACATTACATCGGTCTGTACGACACCTGGTCTTCCTACACACCGGAAGAAGAAGGCATCGTGATCGCCTACACTTCTGTCTACGGACATACGAAAAAAGCAGTTGATCTGCTGGCTGACAAATTAAGAAGCAAAGGATGTCCGAAGGTTGTCGTATACGATCTGGCAAGAGACGATATGTCTCTGGCTCTCTCCGATGCTTTCCGCTACAGCAAACTGATCCTTGCCACCACAACCTACAACGCAAGCATCTATCCGTTTATGCACGACTACATCTCCCGTCTGGTGGAACACAACTTCCA
>CAKQIZ010000177.1 GCA_934247125.1 uncultured Clostridia bacterium | reverse complement strand
TCGGAACGGTCTTATTATAACAGATAATCCGAAATTGTCAACAACTATTTTCAAAAAACAGAAAATTATTTTCTGCGGGTATTTTGCCTTAGATGTTGCCATGTGCATCAATCTTGCAAAGCGCAGGTTTCCTTTGAAATCCCATCCTCGGACATGTGAATCCTGGTAAAATACTCCTGCTGGTTTTCGTGGTGGATGTATGCCCCGTTTTTCATCTGCACACGCAGGCTGGCAGGGTTATCTTTGTTGACGGACATATATACCTCGGAAATGTGCATCTGCCGGGCCTTGGCAAGGGTAAGGGCCAGCCCAAGGGTGGCGTAACCCCGGCCTCTATATTCCTTTGCGATACAGTAGCCGATATGCCCCGGCCCGTCTCGGAGGAAGTCATTGAGGCAGTGTCTTAAATTAAACACGCCCACATAAGCGCCATCATCCACCAGCACATAGGTGGTATCCGGAACAAACCCATCCGGCAGATCTTTTCCCAATGACCAGTTCCTCTTTTTTTCGATCCACGCAAGAAACTGCTCATAGCTGTACCCATATACATTATTCAGATACCCGTTTTCATTTTCCGGAAAAGACATATAAAGCCCATAGGTTTTTGGATAATCAGAATCCTGTACCCGTATCAGTTCCATAAAAAACCTTCCTTTTTGCAGAGCCGATCTGACCCGGCTGCCATTCTGTTTATTTGGGCAGACAACATCCCGTTTCCCCGGAAGGGTTGGCAAGCTGCCATTATATGCTGTCTAGCCACTTGTCTGCTTCCTGCCTGGAATGAAAAACGGTGATTTTCCGAATATCCTGATATTGTTTCACCAATGCATCAATTCCAGGAAGCTGATCCTTTGGAAAATCCAGGATGTACTGACGGAAATCGGGGTCAAATTCCTGCTCGATCCAGGGCATATCCTCACGAACGGAACCAATTCGGGAAGCGGCACCTTCCAAACAGATATCCAAAGGGAAATCCAGGAAGAAAATGTCTGTACAGGCTTCAAAACGCAAGGGCAATGTTCGTTGATAATTCCCATCCACGATCCATCTGTCCGTTTGCAGAATTGTCTGAAGCTGCTGATCAAATACCGCACAGCTTACGGTTGTTCTGTCCGGTTTGTGATAGATCCGATCCAAATAGTATAACGGAAGGCCGGTTTTATCTCGCAGTTTCCTGGCGAAGGTACTTTTCCCGGCTCCCGGACTCCCAATAATCAGGACACGTTTCATTTTAAGAAGATATCCTTTCTCAGTGCGGTGCAGATGTGCTTTCGCAGGATTGCATTGCTTTGGATTCCGCTGTGGTTAGATCCAGTTCATCCGGATCCATGCTGCCGATCCCATCTGGCGCTTTCCTGGACAAAAGAACGATCGTCCCATTTTGAAATATAATAGCAAACAAATGTCCTTTCGTCAATTGCGTATGCCATACTTTGCGCACCGAAGGAGAAAAGCAAACAGCTTATCCATTAGGTAATTAGGATCAATGCGCCCTCTTTAGACTGGTGATGTCCGCTGTGTGCTTGCGGGGTGTGTAGACTGTTTCATATACCCTGCCCAGCTTCAAAAAAATGTCGAGATGAATGGCATCTTTGGTGCTTTCCTGCTTTACAACCACTCTGTCCAGAATCGTTGCCACCAGTGCCGTATCCAAGTCCTGGGTGAAGCTGAGTGCCTGATCCAGGGCCTGGCGGATGGCCGAAATGTCCAGTTCTTCAGAAGTCCTGTTTTCTTCCTCCTGCCGGATGGCGGTCAGCTTTTCCTGGCAAGCCAGGATTTGGGCGTTGAAGGCATCGTTGCGCGCCTTGAATTCCTCCACCGTCAATGCCCCGGCGATGCTCAAATCCAGCAGCC
>CAKQIZ010000176.1 GCA_934247125.1 uncultured Clostridia bacterium | reverse complement strand
GTTGCGGTTTAAACCTCCCATTCGGATATATTTCCACATTTTCAAAACCTGCTGCATTCATCTCCGTCTTCATGCTCTGTGTTTCCACATATATTCTTTTATAGTCCATTGCACATTTTCTATATTCCGGATCGATAGACATATCATGAGAAGCCGTCCCACCCATTATCATGATAATAGACTTCCGCATAGCTCTTCGATTTAAGTAATAAAGGATCTGAGTAAATCGCTTTCGCGTAGTTTTACCGGAAATCCCGATTACGAACTGGTTCATTGGATTCAAGAAATAAAACACAAAGCGAACTACTTCCTTAATTCCTCCGCGTTTAACCTTATTCAAATCAATCTTTTTAATCTCTATCTCCTTCTCGAGCGCAATGAACAGATTTTGATTCTTTATCGTTACACCGCCATAGTCTGGCGGAAATGCTCCCACATATACGGTACTCATATCATACCTCCGAGACAATAAACTTCATCTTGCCATTTTTTGTTTTCGGAATCTCAGTTACATAAATAATCTTATGGCCAATTTTTCCAGCAAGATATGCTTCAATATCATGTTTAAGTGTTTTTTCATCCTCCTGTGTATAGTTCTTTCCCTTCACAATTCTAAACTCCACCAAATCAAGTGTCTTCTGAACGATTTGCGCTTCTATTATGTTAATTTGATCCTTAAAGACAAAATCCAGTCTCCGAATTACTCCATTGCGCAATTTTATGTCGTCTTCTTCTCTTCCATCAATGCTAATGATTTCCCTACCTTCTGCAGTTTCCCGATATTGCACCAAATCCTTTGTATCATACCGTAATAACGGCATCGCATAATTTGTCAAATTCGTTCCGACAACTCGATACAATTCAGGCGTATCGGTTTTAAGAAATTCGACTGCATAAAGGTCTTCGATCACATACATATGCCCATCCGGATATTCTCGGAATGTAGCTACTTGCTCAGTCATAGCATAGCCTTGTATCGGTCTTATCCCGAAAGCATGTTCCATTTTATCCAGCTGAATATCGGTTACATTTTCGCTCGTAAGTAGGATATATTTAGGCGAGAATGTGATTCTTATGTTGTTATCTATCATGTATTGAGCTAAAAACAAAAATGATGATGGATAACCATGCCAGAATTCAGGTTTATACTTTTCTAAACCTTTGATGTATTCTGGGTAATTTTCGTTGCATAGATGCCATGCACTGAACATAACTTCTTTCATCGCATAATTAATACGATAAAATGGAGGTTTTTTGCAGTCTTTGGGAACGATTGATCGCCCTCCAAAATATGCACTCCATTCATCCACCGTAATCCCAAGAGTGTGCTCGTAGCGTTGCTCATCTGCCCATTGGATTGCATAAGCTTCCTTACTATACAGGAACTTCAAACTACTTCCTGTCGTTCCACTTGTATGCATATGATAGCAAGCTCTTTCAGATATGTTATCCGCAATTAATTCTTTACAATTGTTTCGAACAATATCCTTCGTAAGAATTGGAAGCACTTCCAAATCATCCAAAGTTCTAATGCGCTTATAATCAATACCAAGTTTATCAAACAAATTGTGATAATATGGAACATGATAATAGCAATGCTCCACCATTTGACGAATTTGCCCGTCTCGATACGCACACTTCTGAGCATATGACCAAGTATCTCGTTCCATAGAACCCGAAAGATACTTTTTTGTCAATGCCCCGTATTTTTTCCTTCTTACGCGAAGCCCTTCTATAGTGCATGCAACATTTTGTAAACAAACAGGCAATCTGTTGTACAATTTAATTATATCCATCATTAACTTCTCCGTATCCGAACTTCAAGAAAACTTCTATAAACAATACAAAAGATTCTGTACAGAT
>CAKQIZ010000175.1 GCA_934247125.1 uncultured Clostridia bacterium | reverse complement strand
GTGGAGGAGCGAGAGGTCAGAAAAAACTCCAAGCTGTACGCAGAAGTGATGGCAAAGCTCAATGCCGAGCCGGTTATACACAACCGTGAGCAGCAGTGGGATGCAGTGCGAAGCAAAATGCCGGAAGACACGCCGCTTTGGGTTGTAAATTTCGTGATTGCAACTTGCACAGTACTTGCGGCAGTGGCATTTTATCTGGTCATCAGGCTATTTATGGAAGTGAGATAAGCCAAAGAGGTCGTTTATGGTCAAAAAACGTCGGGAAACTATTAACACTTTGCAAGATGCTGTTATCTACGCCCGGTATTCCTCCCACAATCAGCGGGAGGAATCCATCGAGCAGCAGGTGTCTGAGTGCATGACATTTGCCCAAGCAAACAATCTGAACGTGGTGGAGGTATATTCCGATTCTGCCATATCCGGCAAGACAGACAAACGTGCTGCGTTCCAACGGATGCTTCGAGATGCGGAAAAGGGTAAGTTCCAGGTTGTCGTTGCCTACAAGTCAAACCGCATTGCACGGAATATGTTTAACGCAATGCAGTATGAGGTTCGCCTTGACGAGCTTGGCATTAAGACGTTGTACTGCAAGGAGGAGTTCGGCGACACCGCCGCTGGGCGCTTTGCCCTGCGAACGATGATGAACGTCAATCAGTTTTACAGCGAAAACCTATCCGAAGACATCATGCGTGCCATGCAGGACAACGCCGAAAATCTTAGAATCAACGGTCGCATCCCATACGGATACCGTAAAGGGCAGGACAACCGCCACGAAATCGACCCCGCCCAGGCCGAGGTTGTCCGCGAGGTATACCGCCGCATTCTCGCCGGGGAGACGCAGGCAGATATTGCCGCCAACCTGAACGCCAGGGGTATTAAGACCAAGGACGGGAACGCCTGGAATAAGAACTCGTTCCGCGTGATGCTCAAAAACGATGCCTATATCGGCACCTACCGTTTTGTGGACTTCGTGCAGGAAAACGCCATCCCTGCCATCATCACCAAGGAGGACTTCGCGCTGATGCAGAACTACCTTGAAAACAAAAAGAACCCCCAGGGCAGACACCGGGAGAATGGGGACTATCTGCTCACCGGCAAGCTGTTCTGTGGGTACTGTGGGGCTTTTATGGTCGGAGAATCCGGCACCAGCAAAAGCGGAGTGCTGCATCACTACTACGCCTGCCAGACTCGCAGGAAGAAGCAGTCTTGTAAAAAGGAAACCGTTCGCCGGGACTGGCTGGAGCGGAAAGTTGCCGAGCTAACAAAAAATGTCGTCCTCCAGGATGATGTGATAGAGTGGATTGCTGATAATGCTGTTAAATTCCAGCAGCAGGCACGGAGGGATTCCGATGTTGGTCTGCTGGAACAGAGCATTGCAGAAAGCAGGAAAGCGCAACGCAATATCATGTCAGCGATTGAGGCAGGTATCTTCACCCCCACCACAAAAACCCGTTTGATGGAAGTAGAGGCCGACATTGCACAGCTGGAACGTTCACTCGCTATCGCCAAAGCCAAAAATGTCCCCATCGAAAAAGAGCAAATTATTTTCAGCCTGGAAAAGTATCGCAACGGCGACATTGACGACAAGCGATACCAAAAGAAACTGATAGATTCCTTTATCAAAAAGGTTATCCTTTGCGATGACAGGATTGAAATTGACTATTATTACGGCGAAAAGAAGATATCTTCCATCGCCATATTGGAGGGCGATTGTTCCCCATCTGGTGAAATGAAGTGTTCGCCTAAACTCTCTTTAGGTCTGCCACGAAAGACCTGATGCATTTGCATCGGGTCTTTTCTTTTTGCCCAGCATACACCAAAGGAGCGCCCCAAAAGCAGGAGCGCTCCTTATTGTTTTATTTTATGTCTCGTTCT
>CAKQIZ010000174.1 GCA_934247125.1 uncultured Clostridia bacterium | reverse complement strand
TTTACTTCAGGCAGAGCCTGGATCCTGCGTTCCATCTTGGCTGCGCAGTTCGCGCAGTCCAGCCCTTCTATGATGTAGACGCGCTGATCAGACTTTGAAATGTTGTCGAAGTCGTGATCATGGCTGTGATCGTGTTCTTCATGTTCGTGCCCGCAGCCGCATTCATCGTTATGGTGATGATGATGGTCATGCCCGCAGCCGCATTCATCGTCATGGTGGTGATGGTGCTCGTGCCCGCAGCCGCATTCATCGTTATGGTGATGATGATGGTCATGCCCGCAGCCGCACTCATCGTCATGGTGGTGATGGTGGTCATGCTCGCAGCCGCATTCATCGTCATGGTGGTGATGGTGATCATGCCCGCAGCCGCACTCATCATGATGCTCGTGCTCATGGTGATCGTGTTCTTCATGGTGATATCTGTATAATTCTTTACTCATTGATATGTTCCAGCGCAACGTCCAGTATCTCTTTTACATGATCATCTGCCAGAGAATAATAGGCGTGCTTTCCTTTCTTCTGAAATTTGACCAGGTTGTTGTCCCTGAGAACCTTTAACTGATGTGATATGGCTGATTTTGTCATATCCAGCAGGACTGCCAGATCGCATACGCACATTTCGTGGCAGTTGAGCGCCGACATGATCCGTATACGGGTATTGTCGCCGAAAACCTTAAACAGCTTAGCCATACTGTTAAGGCTTTCATCGGGAACTATCTCGCTCTGTACATGTACGAGGACATCGTCGTGTATAGCGGCGCAGTCGCAGCCGACTTCGCTTTTTCCCATATTTTGCCTCCTTGTCATTGTGTATATATCTGTTGGTGAATGTTCTGAAGTGCTCGAAACGATTGCGTGAACATTCAACTGTTTTCATGACTGTATTATAGTTGAACGTACACGCAACTGTCAATAGAAAATCGCATTATCTGGCAAAAAAATTTGACGGAATGCGATGGCTGTGATAGTATAAGCGCAAGTTAATTAATTAACATATACTAAGGATATTGGATTTTGGAGGAGAAGCAGACGATGATCAAGGTCAACAGAGATGTTTGTATAGAATGTATGACGTGCGTTACGATATGCCCGTTCACTGTGCTGGAAGAGTCGGATAAAGGGATAAGACCGATAAAGGGTAAGATATGTATAGACTGTATGCATTGTGGGGCGGTCTGTCCTACCGATGCGATATCATATAAAGGTGAATCGGCTATATTCAGCGATGAACTGCCGGTGATCGGAGACGGATTCATCAAAGATCTGAAAAATCATGTGATGATGAGACGATCACACAGACATTTTTCGGAAGAGCAAGTGCCGCGTGAGGTGATAAAAGATGCACTGGAGCTGGCTTCATGGGCGCCGAGTGCTAAGAATCAGCATACTACAAAATGGATGATAATAGAATCGCAGGATGTTATGAACAGGATAATGGAACTTATTCTTCATTATGTAAATGAGACAGGGGTGTCTCCGGAGATCGCAGCGGAGATGGAGATCGGCAACAATGTCGTGATGGGAACAGCGACATCGCTGCTGCTTGCATACGCTGACGATAACTCTATATCGCCGGAAACAGATACGGCGATAGCGATGACAACGGCGGAACTTTACCTGCAGGCAAAGGGCGTCGGGACCTGCTGGGCCGGATATCTTAAAAGGATGGCAAATACGATACCGGAAATAAAGGAGCTTCTTCCGACATTGCCGGAGCATCACAGCTTTTACGGAGCGTTCATGCTGGGCTACCCGGAAAATGAAGAATTTTTACATATACCTCAGCGTTTCAAACGTGCAGACATCGAGTGGGTGTAGAGCGAAATGAATGATACAGAATGAATATAAAACAGCATCGTATCCTGTGTATGAGGTCACGATGCTGTTTTTCTA
>CAKQIZ010000173.1 GCA_934247125.1 uncultured Clostridia bacterium | reverse complement strand
GAAATGAAATTGGAAGAAGGAAAAAGGTATCTGAATCCGTAGAAATGCGAGGTAACCAATGATGTTAGATAATAAGAATTCACAGAAATAACCCCTGACTGTGGTGACAAGAACAGTCAGGGGTTATTTCTTTTTATCGGCAAGTTATCTGCAAGGTGCATCCCGAATGGCAGAGCCTGCGTAGGGCAGGGGCCATCCGGGCTTTTTGCTATGCAAAAACATAGCAAAACAAGAAATGTGCCATTCCTCGCCCCTGCGGGGCAACCGGAAAGGATGCACAAAAACTAACATTTGCGCATTTTTGCAGTGCAGTGCGCATGCATGAAGTTTTATCCCAAAAGCAGGGCAATGCCTTGCAGGAGCACCAGATGGATGGGATAGAAAAGATAGAAGAAGTATTTCAGCTTCCACCGTCCCCGTCTGCCGTTGTAGCAGGCCAGCAGGGGCAGGGCCGGCAGGGCGTAATACTGGATCTGCCCCAGATCCGCCGCAAGGATCAGCAGGCCAAGGCCCAGCATCCCCAGATTTACCCAGGGCCGATCCCAGGCTGTTTCCTGAAAAGCGGCGGCAAACACCGGAAGCATACAGCCCCAAAAGCCATAGTCAATGACAAAGACCCGGTTCAGGGCATACACGCCAGCCACCGCCCCGAAAAACACCAGGGCGGAACGGGGCGTTTTTTGCTCCTTCCAGTCCTGTAAAGCGTAAATGGTGGCAATGGACAGGCTGAAGGTGATGAGAATGGAAAAGTACAGACTGTGGTCTGCAAGATAATAGACGATCTGGCACAGCACCCCCAGGGCAAATACGGAGCCAAAGTACCGCAGCCGGTTCCGGGTGTAGCGGCAGCCCTCGGCGATCATAAAGGCGAAAATGGGCAGAGCCAGCCGCCCCAGAATCCGCAGCACGATCACATGGGGCAGAAGCAGCACCCCCACATGGTCAATGGTCATAAACAGGGCGGCAAGGAGTTTTAAGGCATTGCCGGACAAAAAGGGTTTCATGGATTCACCTCAGTAAAACAGAATGCTTGCAGTTTCCGGGAGAAGGTTGTATAATGGCCGGAAGAAAGAAGGTATGACTATGACATTGGAAAACGGCAGACCGGCAGACTGCGCCGGACGGCTGGAAAAGGAGATCCGGGTCTATGACCTGCTGGACACCCTGGGGATATCCTATGAGCGGGTGGATCACCAGGCGGCAATGACCATGGAGGATTGCCGGGAGGTAGACGAAGCATTGGAGTCCCAGATCTGCAAAAACCTGCTGCTGTGCAACCGGCAGAAGACGGCATTTTATCTGCTGATGATCCCCGGAGAAAAGCGCTTTAAGACCTCTGATTTCTCCAAGCAGATCGGTTCGTCCCGGCTGTCCTTTGCCGACGGGGAATATATGGAGCAGTTTCTGGACATTACCCCCGGCTCTCTCAGCGTGCTGGGCCTGATGAATGACCATGACCACCGGGTGGCTCTGTACATCGACCGGGACCTGTTGGAAGGGGAGTACATCGGGGTCCATCCCTGCATCAATACATCCTCCCTGCGGCTGAAAACCGCTGACCTGATGCAGAAGATTCTCCCGGCCATGGATCACAAGGCGGAGTTCGTGTCCCTGTCCTGCGAATGATTCAAAAAGCGCCTGTGCGTCCTGTTACAGGGGTGCACAGGGGCTTTTTTCTTTTTGGGAAAGGGGATTCTCCCGGATGCCCAGAAGCACGCATCCAAAGTATTTGCGCCTGGAAACAAAATCCTCCAGACTGACCCCTAAGGGATCCGGGCCGGCAGAATTGCGGAAGGTATTGTAGCCCACAAGCTGCCCATCAGCAAGCTGCAAGGCGATAAAGTGTGCACCGATCCTGGCACCCTTGCGCCAGTGGTAGAAAAGGATGCAGGCATCGCTG
>CAKQIZ010000172.1 GCA_934247125.1 uncultured Clostridia bacterium | reverse complement strand
TTTGTGCGCCCGGCATGGGTAAAATCTAATGGGTGAAAGTCCCAAACCCGCCCGGTAGTGGGAAGGGTATAGCTGAACACCAAGGGTGTCTGCCGTGAGGCAGAATCTGAAGGAAGGTGTAGGCAAATCTCCGGTCTGACGGACAGAAATCACATATAAGGCTGTAAGTAAGGATAAGGCTGCAAAACAAGTCGAAGTCCCAATACTACCCGGAATTGCTTGCAGTAGATGTGGCAGACACATGGAGAGAAAGATTTTGCTCTTACCCGGGGAGGTCTCACGGACATGGAACGTCTGCGGACAAAACATGGAGTAAAGCTTGCCGTGAGAAGTCAGCCAAGTCCATAGTAGGGATGCAGTATACGGCATCGTGAAGGGACGAATCCAAGGACACAAAGTCCATGAAATTTACCGAAACCAAGTCAGAAGACAGAAAATCGGGGAAAAAACCGAGCTGCCCGAAGAAAGATACGCACGGAATGCGGAAGGAAAATCGGGAGCGTCTATTGGCAGAGGATGAATGAAAGGTACTGCGTGAACGCTAACAGAAAGGAGTATGGATATGCTAGAGCAAATCACAGCCCGTGACAATCTGAACAATGCCTTTACGAAGGTACGTCGGAAGAAAGGGGCTGGCGGTGTGGATAAGATGGAAGTAAGGGAATTGCCAGTGTATTTGAGAAAACACCGGGATGAACTCGTGCAGTCCATACTGGACGGAACCTACCGTCCAAATCCCGTTCGACGGGTAGAAATCCCCAAAGAGAACGGAAAGACGAGAGGACTCGGAATACCCACAGCGGTGGACAGAGTCATCCAACAGGCGATTGCGCAGGTGTTGGTGCCTGTGTATGAGCCGGAATTTGTAGAAACCAGCTATGGATTCCGTCCGAGACGGAGTGCCCACGATGCAATCCGAAAGTGCCTGGAGTACGCCAATGAGGGGTACAGATGGACAGTAGATATGGACTTGGAAAAGTTCTTTGATACGGTCAACCAGGACAAACTGACGGAGATACTCAGCAGAAAGATAAAGGACGGCAGGGTGCTATCCCTGATACGGAAATATCTGAAGGCCGGGGTCATGGTGGGAAACGAGCTGCAAAAGACAGATGTGGGAGTACCCCAGGGAGGAAATCTTTCCCCCTTACTTGCGAACATCATGCTCAATGAACTCGACTATGAGCTGGAACGCCGGGGACATAAGTTTGTGAGATATGCGGACGATACGGTAATCTTCTGCAAAAGCAAACGGGCAGCCCAGCGGATACTGGAAAACATACTTCCCTATATCGAAGGCAAGCTATTTCTCCGGGTAAACCGGGAGAAAACAAAGATTGCAGATATAGGAAAGATAAAGTTTCTGGGCTACGGATTCTATTATTCCCGGAAGGGGGTGCGGGCAACCGTTCATGCAAAGTCGAAAGCGAAGCTGGAAAAGAAGATAAAAGAAATCACCAGGCGGAGCGATGGGCGGGGCTATGAATGGAAGAAAAGAAAGCTGGCACAAACCCTGAAAGGCTGGGTGAACTATTTTAGGCTGGCAGACATGAAAAGCTACCTGGCGAGGGTAGATGAATGGATGCGGACAAGGCTGAGAATGTTTATCTGGAAAAGTTGGAAGACGATTGGCAGCAAATACCGCAATTTGCGGAAATGTGGAACAGACCACAAAAACGCAATTAGGATGGCGAATACGAGAAAAGGCTACCGGCGAAGTGCCGATAGCCCGATTGTAAAACTGGCAATCTCAAAAGAAAGATTGAGGAAAGCCGGATATACATTCCTTCTCGACTGCTACCTTGAAGTAACAGCGTAAACTTGGAAACCGCCGTGTACCGAACGGTACGCACGGTGGTGTGAGAGGTCGGGGCGACAAGCTGTCAGCCCCTCCTACTCGAT
>CAKQIZ010000171.1 GCA_934247125.1 uncultured Clostridia bacterium | reverse complement strand
ATATTGCGGTCCTCCCAGTCATAAAAGCGCCCGCTCTGGCAGGGGAAGATCAAAATCGGGCGTCCGGCGTGACCGTAAACCTTAAACTCCATAAAGCGGTTCAAAAACCGGCTGTACTCTTTGTAGTAGCGGATCTGCATGGCAGTTCCCTCCTCGTTCATTTGTAGAAAAAGCGCTTGTTCAGGCTCAAGACCCCCACCATCGCGTGCATAAAGCCGCTTTCGGAGGTTTTGAACACCCAGTAATACAAAACCGCAAAGACCTCGCGCAGGTAGCAGGGCAGCAGGCTGCGCGGCGGGGTGCGGGCGGGCAGCGCCGCCGCATGGGTAAAGCCCGCTTTTTCGGCGTAGCGCCCGGCACGGTAGCAGTGAAACGCATTGCTGACGTAGACGATGGGCGTTGCCTCGCTGACGCCGTACCCGCGCAGCAGTTCCAGCGAAAACTCGAAGTTTTCCTCCGTGGAGGTGGACTTGGTTTCCGCCAGAACGCGGGCGGGGTCTATCCCCTTTTGGATCAGATAGTCCCGCATGGCGGTACCCTCCGCCACAGTCTCGTCGCGCCCCTGCCCGCCGCTGGTGACGATGAGCAGTTCAGGGTGCTGCGCGGCGTAGGCATACGCCGCATCCAGCCGCATCCGCAGAAGGGTGCTGGGCTTATCCTTGCGCAGCCCTGCGCCCAGCACGATCATGACCTGTTCCTGCCCTGTGGGGCGGTCGGCATAACCGCTGACTGCCAGAAAGCCGATGATGCCCGCCTGCACGGCAAAGCCGACGCACAACAGCACCAGCACGACCCTGCCCGCCCCGTGGGCGAACCAGACGTTCAGCGGCTTGCGGAATACCGCGTACCCCGCCACCGCCGCCGCCAGCAGCCACACCAGCAGGTTGCCCATATTAAAGTTGCTGGTAAATGCCAACCCCACCGCATATACAGCCAAGGCAAGCGCCAGTAAATTCAGCAGTACAACGCCCATTTTACTTGGCAATTTCATCGTACACCCCACAGCCCGCGGGGCAATACTCCACGCCCAGCGCCTTGCAGACGGTGTCAGCAATGGTGGCGAAGCTGTACCGGGTGTGCAGGTTGACGCCGGGGCGGACTTCGTCGCCGTAGATCAGCAGCGGCACATACTCGCGGGTGTGGTCGGTGGTCTTGGTGTAGCCGGGGTCGCAGCCGTGGTCGGCGGTGATCATCAGGATATCGCCGGGGCGCATTTTGCCCATAAAGCCGGGCAGCCAGTCGTTGAACTCGGCAGCGGCGGCGGCGTAGCCCGCAATGTCGCGGCGATGGCCGTACAGCATGTCAAAGTCCACCAGATTGACAAAGGCAAGCCCCTCAAAGTCGCGGTCGGCCAGCTCCAGCGTGACCTGCAGCCCCTCGGTATTGCCGGCGGTGCGGATGGTTTCGCCAATGCCTTTGCCCGCAAAGATATCGTAAATTTTGCCCACGCCGATGGTCTGCTTGCCGGCAGCCTGCAAAGCGTCCAGCATGGTGTCCTGCGGCGGCACAAGGCTGTAATCGTGGCGGCGGGCGGTGCGGGTAAAGTTGGCGGCGCAGTCCCCCACAAAGGGGCGGGCGATGACGCGCCCCACGCCGTATTTACCCACCAGCAGCTCGCGGGCGGCGGCGCAAATTTCATACAGCTTTTCCACGGGGACCAGTGCCTCGTTGGCGGCGATCTGGAACACACTGTCGGCGGAGGTGTAGACGATCAGCGCGCCGGTTTTCATGTGCTCCTCGCCGTAGTCGCGGATGACGTCCGTGCCGGAATAGGGCTTGTTGCACAGCACCTTGTAGCCGGTCTTGGCGGTAAAGGCGTCCAGCAGCTCCCGGGGGAAGCCGTTCGGGAAGGTGGGCAGCGGCTCGGCGCTGAGCAGCCCCGCAATTTCCCAATGCCCGATGGTGGTGTCCTTGCCGGCGCTGGCTTCGCGCAGGCGGGC
>CAKQIZ010000170.1 GCA_934247125.1 uncultured Clostridia bacterium | reverse complement strand
GGATTTTTCCCGGTAGGTGACCACAAAGGCAAGACCGATGCCCAGCAACAGCGAAACAGCGGTGCAAATCAAAAAAGTGTCCAGCGTAATTTGGGAAGTAATGATGGAATTAAGCACAGGAAATCTCCTCCTTATCGTTTGCGCGGGCGGCAGTGCCCGGCATATCATAGCAGTAACAGGCTCCGTATTTGGAGTAGGACGTGGGGTATGCCTTGGCTTCGGCAAGCAGACGGCTCAACCAAAGCGGCGCTGCATCGGGAATTTTGACTTCCATAAGCACCTCGCCGTAGCCGGATATCGGCGCGCCGTAGTCGCCGCAGCGCAGGTCTAAGTCGGTGGTGCGCCAGCGCAGGTTGGTGTCAAAGGTGATGCGCAGCTCCGGGTCGTCGATGCCCGCAAAGGCAAGGCGGTCATACCCGATAAACACCTTGGGCCGCGTGCGGTAAAACCGCTGGAACCACAAAATTTCCTGCCCGATCTGGTCGTACTGCTCTGCGGGGCAGATACCGTTTAAAAACAGCTGTATCTCGTTTGCCCCCGCCGTAACGCGGCGCTTATACACAACACCGTCATATTTTTTCTTGATTTCCACAAAAACGCTGCCGTTGCCCGTCGGCGTGCCATAGCTGCGCACCCGCAGCTTTTCTTTATAGATGGGCTTTTCCAGCGAGGTTCGTATCAGCCGCCAGTCGTCCGTGTCATAGTAGATGTTGCAAATTGTGTATTCGCCGTAGGCGTCTTTTTTCATATAGGGCTGCATTCCTGCCAAAATGATGCGCTGCTGCGCCTTGGTTAGGCAGTATTTCTTTTCATAACGCTTAAAGCAGTTTTGTGTTGCCATGGTTCTCGCCTCCTGTGCCTGTAAGTGTACACGGCAAGCCTAAAGGCAGCCTAAAGAAAAAACCGCAATTTTCTTTAGGCTGCCTTTAGGTTTGTTTTTTACAATGAGGGCGTTCCCAAGGAAATCCCGCAAAGGAGGATACTTTTATGAAACGCGAACTTTCTTTTCTGTTGGCGGTATCGCTGGCCGCGTCCCTGACCGGATGCGCGGCGGGTACTGCCACCGATAGCACCGCTACCGTTTTAAGCGGCTCTGCCGCCGCAGAAACCACCTCTTATAATGCCGCCGACGCCCTTACGCTGACCTTTACGGACAGCGGCATTACCGGCAGCGGCAGCGGTGTGGAAATCAGCGGCACCGCATTGACCATTTCCGAACCCGGCACCTATTTGCTGACGGGCAGCTGTGCGGACGGTTCCGTCAAGGTCAAAAAAGGCACCGTTGGTGTCACGCTGATTCTGTCAGACCTCAGCCTGAGCAGCAGCACCACTGCCCCCATCACCTGCGGAAAATCCAGCGTTGTTACGATCGTTGCCGCCGACGGAACGACCAACACGCTGACCGATGCCGCCCAAAACAACGACACCGACTACCCGGACAACACCGATGCCGAGAACGCTGTTATCAAAGGTAAGGACGGCGCGCAGGTGGTGCTGTGCGGCAGCGGCAGCCTGACTCTGAACTCCAACGGCAAAAACGGCATAAAATCCGGCACAACGGACAGCGAAACCGCACAGGATGCCTCTTTGACGATCCGGGAGCTGACACTGACTATCAACGCCCCTGTCAATGACGCCATAAACGCCGAGCAGCTTTTGAATGTGGAAAGCGGCGCCCTTACGCTGGACGCGGCGGACGATGCGCTGCACTGCGATTTGGTTATGAACATCGGTGCCGACGGCACCGAGGGTCCGACCCTTACGATCACCAATGCCTATGAGGGGATCGAAGCTGCCACGCTGAACATTGCATCGGGCAGTATCGACATCACCTGCCAGGACGACTGCCTGAACGCCGGCAACAGCTCGCTGACGAATTACGATTTTGAGATCAACATCTCCGGCGGTACCATCCGCGCTTACACCACTGCCGGGGACGGGTTTGATTCCAACGGTACGATGACGATTTCCGGCGGCGACATTGA
>CAKQIZ010000169.1 GCA_934247125.1 uncultured Clostridia bacterium | reverse complement strand
GTTGAAAGATATATCATGGAGTAGTATGGTGCTTTTGTCGCGTAGAGGACTTATTAGATCACTAGATGTATTAGAAGAATTAGGTTTCGAAAAAAAAACAAGTACGTAAGTATCAGAAGGATGTAATGCAACATGCAGGTATATATGATTTGGTAATGGATGAATTGCTAGTTTCTGGTTCCAACAAAATAAACGCAATCAAATTATTATTGTTTATGATAAGGGTAGATTGGAAATATGTGTGCAGATGTTTTCTTGGTATTTCTAAAATAGAATAATCTTTGATTTGGAATTTATATAGGAGGCTGTTTTTATGCCAAAAACTATAATATTGGGCGCTGGAGTGGCGGGACTAGCATGTGCTAAAGCATTAGGTGGGAATGCTATAGTTCTCGAAAAAGAAAATAGAGTTGGTGGATTATGTGATAGCTTTGAAATGAATGGATTCTATTTTGATTATGGAGCACATGCAGCTTTTTCAAAAAATAAAGAAATCGTTAGTTTGTTTGAATCTTCAACGGAAGTTGAAAAATCATTATCGGAGGCAATAAATTATAAAAAGGGGAATTGGGTGAAGCAACCGGTGCAGAATAACCTGGCTGGTTTACCGATAGAGGAAAGAATTCATATTATAAAAGATTTTGTGCAGAAAGAGGACAAAGGGGATTATCAGAATTATGGTGAGTGGCTGGTAATGAAATATGGTGATTACTTTGCACGTAATTATCCTTTTCTTTATACGCGAAAATATTGGACTGTCAATCCAGATTGCCTAGAGACCAAGTGGATTGGTAGCCGAATGTATACACCTTCTCTTGATGAAATATTAATGGGATCATACACGAAAGAAACACCGAATGTACATTATGCGGGGGAGATTCGATATCCAGTCAGTGGGGGATTTTCGACTTTTTTACAAAACCTACAAGGAGATTATGAGATAATTACGGAGGCGGATATTGAAAAGATAGATACTCAGGAAAAAACAATTATTGTGGATGGAAAGATGATGTCATATGATAATCTGGTTTCAACAATTCCTTTGCCAGAGCTTATTCATCTGTTAAACGATGTACCGCCGAGGGTATTGGATGCAACAGGTGGTTTGAATTATACATCTCTAGTAATAGTTTCGTTAGGAATTAATAAGAAAAATGTGATGCCGAAGGGGACTAAGTGTATATATATATATGATGAAGATATATATACGGCAAGAGTTTCTTCAACTAGTCAATATGGTTCAGAAAATGCGCCACCTGATTGCACGTCGTTGCAAGCGGAGATTTATTTTTCAAAATTCAAAAAAAGAAACGATACGTTAGAACAACTGATGTATGATACAATAGAACATTTAGTTTTGATGAACTTATTTAAGAAAGAAGACGTTGTCGTAAGTGATGTTAGAGAAAAAGAATATGCTAATATTATTTTTACCGACGATATTTACAATAATAGAAGAATAGTGCATGAATATTTAGATGGGCAGAACATAATGTATGCGGGTCGTTTTGGTATGTGGGATTATTTATGGAGTGATCAAAGTATTCAGAGTGGAGTGGACATTGCACATCGAATATTAGAAAGGGAATAATGAATTCAGAACAATTATTTGATTTTTACAAGAAAATGAAACGAATATCTTTGGTAGAAGATGCAATAGCGGAGCGCTATAATGCAAGTGTGAGAAAGATGCATACTCCTATTCATCTGTGTAATGGACAGGAAGCTGTCGCAGTAGGAGTGTGTAGTAATTTGAGGAGAGAGGAATTTATTTTTTCAAATCATAGGAGTCATGGCCATTATTTGGCAAAAGGTGGAGATTTAAAGGCTATGATTGCGGAGTTGTATTCAAAACAAACAGGTTGTTGTCACGGTAAGGGTGGTTCTATGCATTTGATGGATTTGAAAGCGGGTGTGAGTCTTTCGTCTTCAATTGTCGCTGGCAATGTTCCGATTGCTACAGGTTTTGCATTGGCGAATAAACTGAAGGGTAAAAAAGATGTGACGTGTGTGTTCTTTGGTGATGGATCATCGGAGGAAGGAGGAGTGTA
>CAKQIZ010000168.1 GCA_934247125.1 uncultured Clostridia bacterium | reverse complement strand
ATTTATTTGTTGTAAATAGATGTGAATCATTTTAGCTCATACATCAATGTGAGTATCTCAAAGGGAAAAGGGTGAAAATGACTTTTGCACGACATGATAACTTAAAATACAAATTTGGAAATAGAAACTTCTGGGCATCTGCATACTATGATAAGCATGATAGGGATAAACACATTGACGGTGCAGGATTATATTTGAGAACAAGATAAGCAAGACCAAATAGAAGATAGTTTGAGTTAAAAAGAATACAGAGATCCTTTCAAGAGTAGTAAGTAATCATACCACAATGGTTTTAACAAAGCGAAAGCCATCATCTTTAGTGGCTGGACTAGTGATATATTATATATCAGCTATGAACTATGGTTTAACTGTTATAAAAGTATAACCATTATATTTCCTAGCCAAGTATATATTTTTTGCAGTTGTTAGGTCACAAACTTATTCTACACCAAAAGAAATTTTTACATTATTGGCTGTCACATTTCTTTAAACTACTCGACTAATGATTGTTTTTTTACACAAAATATCCACCCGCATAGCGGGTGGTTTTTCAGTTTCGGGCATAGCCCTAATACCACTAGCTATGCACAAGTGCGTCTCTTATTGGCCTGCCAGCCACGCGTAGGTTTACTTGCTACCCGTAAACGGGTCTCTTAGATCAAATAAACTTAATTGATCCATTTCTCTATCCCGCTTTAACTGATTGGCTATATAACTTTTTATTGCTGCAGTGTTCTTGCCTACGGTATCGACATAGTATCCCTTACACCAAAACTCGCGATTTCGGTATGCAAACTTCATATTTCCATATCTCTGGAATATCATTAAACTACTTTTACCCTTTTAATATCCCATAAATCCCGAAACGCTCATTTTAGGCGGGATACTCAGCAGTAAATGTATATGATCCGGGCATACCTCTCCTTCAATTATCTCAACTCCTTTCCATTGGCATAAAGTTCTGATAATCTCTCGGATATCTTCTCTCTTTTCATTAAAAAATACTTTTCTCCGATATTTAGGTGCAAACACCACATGATATTTACAATTCCACTTTGTATGTGCTAAACTTTTTACGTCTGTATTTTGTTCTGACATTATACGGTCCTCCTAATGTGTTTTTATTTACGTAACTGGCAGGTCACGTTTTTATTATACACATTAGGAGTTTTTATAACTGAATACATCGCTAAAGCTTCTACAGAACCACGCGACTATCGCGTGGTTTTCATTATGTTTTAACTGAAGGAAGTACGCAAAGAGTACTTCAAAAACCGCGTGCTATGCACGTGAGATTAAAACTTAAGTAAAACAACAACACCATTTCGAGTATAATGATGAAGTTCAAGCCATCAAAATAAAAGAAAGGTGTTGTTCATGGCACAAAGTTTATCACATAGTAAATGGTTATGCAAGTATCACATAGTATTTACGCCAAAATACAGGAGAAAGGTAATATACTATCAACTAAGAGCAGATATGCAAAAAATAATAAAAGATTTATGTAAGTGAAAAGGAATAGAGATAATAGAAGGGCATATGATGCCAGATCATATACACTTACTGTTATCAATACCACCAAAATATAGTGTATCACAAATTATGGGATACCTAAAAGGGAAAAGTGCGATGATGATATTTGAAAGGCACGCAAATTTAAAGTATAAATTTGGAAACAGACATTTCTGGGCAGAAGGGTATTACGTCAGTACAGTAGGATTAAATACTGCAACAATACAGAAATATATTAGAGAGCAGGAAAAAGAAGATCAAATTATGGACAAACTTAAAACTAAGGAATATATAGACCCTTTTAAGGGTGGCAAGTAATCAGTCCTCTTAGGCTTGAACATAGTGAAAGCCAGCCGTCTTGAGATGGCTGGCACTCTTATGCCCTTATAGGGCTTTCCATACCACGTCTCTTAGGCGTGGTTATGATTAGACAAAGAAGCCGATTACTTAATAAAGTAATCGGCTTTCTTTACATTTGGTCGAGGTGACAGGGCTCGAACCTGCGGCATCTTGGTCCCAAACCAAGCACTCTACCAAACTGAGCTACACCTCG
>CAKQIZ010000167.1 GCA_934247125.1 uncultured Clostridia bacterium | reverse complement strand
ACGTGTCCGCCATGTTGTAAAACGACGTAACGAGCATACTGATCATCGTCGGAATCGCGAGCTTGACGATCAAGCCCTTCACCGGCGCTTCCGTCATCGTTTTGTATTTTTGTTCCTGCGTATTCTGCATCCTGCATCCCTCTTACATTTCAAATTCAAACAGCGTAACCTGGCTGGTCTTGGGCAGATCGTTGATGCAGCCGAGCTTTTCGAACGTCGCGATCAGCGATTTGGGCACCTTCCGGCGCTGCATATCGTCCTGCGAAATGAACGGCCCCGCCTGCCGCGCCGCGACAAAGCCTTCCGCCGCGCTCTGACCCACGCCGGGCAGCGACGTAATCGGCGGCAGTATCTCGCCGTCGTCGGCCAGCAGGTATTCCGTGGCGCTGGATTTGTAGATGTCCACCGGCTTTACATGCACGCCGCGCAGATTCATCTCAATCAGTATTTCCAGTATCGTGTTCTCGTCGTCCATCGCGTCGGTGCGCTCGGAGCGGTCGAGCTCCTTAATCGCGTCGATCATCGCGCGCAGCTCGTCCACATTGCGCGTGGTCATGCGCGTCGCGTCGAAGCTCTCGGCGTTTCGGGAAAGATAGCAGCAGTAATACGCCGACGGATAGAAGATCTTGAAATACGCGATTCTCAGCGCCATCGTGACATACGCGACGGCGTGCGCCTTCGGGAACATGTATTTGATCTTCTTGCAGCTGTCGATGAACCACGGCGGCACCTGATCGTTGTTCACCAGTGCCTCCTCCATCTCCGGTTTCAGGCCCTTGCCCTTTCGGACGGATTCCATGGTCTTGAACGAGATTTCGGAATCGATGCCGTAGGCGATCATCTGGTTCATGATGTCGTCGCGCGTGCAAATGCATTCGCGCAGCGGAATGCCCTGGCGAACCAGATCCTGCGCATTGCCGACCCAGACGTCCGTGCCGTGCGAAAGGCCGGAGATTCGAATCAGCTCCTCCATCGTCTTCGGCTTCGTCTCCTTCAGCATTCCGCGAACGAATTTCGTTCCGAATTCGGGAACGCCGAGCGTGCCGCTCTCCGCAACGCCCAGCTGCTCGGGCGTAATGCCCAGCGCCTCCGTTCCGGAAAAGAGCGAAATGATCTTTCCAAATACCTCGGGGTCGTTCAGCGGAACCGCCTGCGGCGCAATGCCGGTCAGATCCTGGAGCTTGCGAAGCATCGTCGGATCATCGTGGCCCAGCACGTCGAGCTTGACCAGCACGTCGTGCATGGAGTTGAAATCGAAGTGCGTGGTGATCGTGTCGGTGGTCTGGTCGTCCGCCGGATGCTGAATGGGCGTGAACTGATAGATCTCGTAGTCCTTCGGCAAAACGACCATGCCCGCCGGATGCTGGCCCGTCGTGCGCTTTACGCCGGTAATGCCGCGCGCGAGGCGCTCCTTTTCGGCGTTCGACAGGCTCAGATTGCGCTCCTCGGCATATTTTAATACGTAGCCGTATGCGGTTTTCTCGGCAATCGTGCCGATCGTGCCCGCGCGGAAGCAGTTCTCCGCGCCGAACAGCTCCTTGATGTAATTGTGCGCCACCGGCTGATACACGCCGGAAAAGTTCAGATCGATATCCGGAACCTTATTGCCCTTGAATCCGAGGAAAACCTCGAACGGGATATTGAATCCGTCCTTATTCATTTGCGCGCCGCATTCCGGACATTTCTTCGGCGGCAAATCCAGGCCCGTGGAATATTCCTTCGGCACGTCGAATTCATGGTGCTTGCATTTCGGGCAAACGTAGTGCGGCGGCAGCGAATTGACCTCGGTAATTCCCGAAAGATTCGCAACCAGCGACGAGCCGACCGAGCCTCGGGAGCCTACGATATACCCGTCCGAAAGCGATTTCGCCACGAGCTTTACCGCGATCATGTAAAGCGTGGAAAAGCCGTAGCCGATGATCGCGCCCAGCTCCTTGTCCACGCGCTTCTGAACGATTTCGGGCAAAGGCGATCCGTAAATCGATTCCGCCTTGGTCATTACCAGATTGCGCAGCTCGCCCTCGGCCTCCGGCCAGAACGGCTGGAACGTCTCCTTGCCCTCCGGATGCGGCAGGAATA
>CAKQIZ010000166.1 GCA_934247125.1 uncultured Clostridia bacterium | reverse complement strand
ACTGGCATCCTGATCTTCTCTCTCCGGCAGGAAATATCACAAGCGATATTTCACGGTTACAGCAATTCCGGCTCCGCCACACGCCTAGAACCACTTTTTCTTCTTAAAAAATATTATCTCTACGATGACTATCGCCACGGAGATCACGATGACCACCGCATATCCGTATTTGAAATAAAGCTCCGGCATCCCCCGGAAATTCATGCCGTACCAGCCTGTTATCAGTGTAAGCGGCATGAATATCGTCGTCACGATCGTCAGCATCTGCATCACCTTGTTCTGCTGCGAGCTTATCTTCGACTGGTGGATGTCCCTGATCTGCAGAGCATAGTCCGCGATCCCCGTCGCCTCATGGTAGAGCCTGTCCACCTTGTTGCCCAAAAATGCGAAAATCTGCTGATTTCTCTCATCTCCGATCTTTGCAAGGAACGCCTCTACCACATCCATCGCATCCGCCAGCAGCTTGTAGTATCCGGTCAGCTCGCGCAGATCCTTCCTGTACTGAGATACGAAACCGTTCAGATCCTCCGCTATCTCCGCATCATCATCAGTGACCATATCTTCTATATCATCCAGCTTCCGCTCATATTCCTCAAGAAAAACGAGATCGTCCCGCACAAGAAAATCTATCATCTCAAACAGCACGAATGCCGGGTCGCTGTCCTCAAAATCCTCCGTCTTCACTATGTCCCCCAGCATTTTCTCAGCGTCACCGTCATCATCGATCACCATCAGCCTCTCACGGTCGAGATAAAACCCGCATTTCAGCGCAGCCGATGACAGATCGTTCCTGTCCGGCACCAGCAGCGTTCCGAGCACACCGTCGCCGAACATGCCTGCATTGCAGTGCTTTATATCAGAAACATTTCTCGTCAGCATACCGTAGCCCTGCAGCTCGCTGTGCTCCGCGAAAAAATCATTCACAGTTACAAGTTCAACATGTTTCATAGAGATCACAGCTCCTTTGCTATTTCTTCGATGCGGCGTAGCCTGTTGTTTATGCCCGATTTGGAAAGCGGCGGACGCATCATTTTCCCAAGTTCTTCTATGCCGGCGTCAGGGTTTTCGAGCCTCATCTCAGCAGCCTCCCTGAGCTTTGCAGAAAGAAAATCCAGTCCGCGTTTTTCCCTTATCCTGTTGATGCACGCTATCTGATGCTCAGCTGCCTTGAGCGCCTTGTCTATGTTGGCATTGTCGAGATTGTTTATCCTGTACGTCTGCGACTTGAGTCCCTTCATCATCATGATCTGATCGAAGTTGAAAAACTGCTGCGATGCTCCCATGATACCGATCACATCACGGACCTGCTCGCCCGATTTCAGATACACTCCATATCCTTTTTTACGCACGGTTATCTTCGCGCTGATATCCACGAAACTGTTGAGCAGCTTTCTCATCTCCTTTGCCAGCACCTCGGTTCCGGTCATTATCTCAAAGTGATATTCCTTCTCGGGATTGTTGACCGTGCCGCCGCCGAGGAACGCGCCCCTCAGATATGCTTTCCTGCAGCACTTCGTCTTTATCAGTCCGTCGTAGATACCGTCGCTGATGAAGTTCATGCCTTCCTTTACCATCAGTATGCCGGTCTCTCTGAGGATCTGCTCGCTCAGTTCCTCCGGTCCTATGTAAAGCATGTATTCATGACCTTTTTTCAGCGATTTCTCCTGACCCATGCCAACGAGCGGATCTACTGAAAAATACGTCTTTATCAGCGTCTTGTAGTGTCTGGCTACCGCCGGGTTCGAAGTAGTCATGATTATCTTGAATCTGCCGCCGCCCGCCAGCTGCACGCTGCCTGCGATACGCATGAATCCTGCGATTTCCGCGAGCATACAGCACTTTTTCTCAGGCACTGTCCGCGCCAGTTCATTTTTCGTTTCAGATGAAAATGACATCCGTTTCCTCCACTTTTCCTTTGTCTGCCATGTCCCCGCACTGCGAGCCGTGATCATAAACTGCACATTTTCACAGTCTCGTCACTGTACTCTGTACGGGTCCATTGCCCCGTAATCACAACCACCAGTTGAACTGGTGGTTTGCACTGGCCCTAAAAGGGCCTTATGCTAGCAGCGTCTCAAGACGCAC
>CAKQIZ010000165.1 GCA_934247125.1 uncultured Clostridia bacterium | reverse complement strand
CCCTATTTTGAGTCTAATTTACCACCCGAAAAAAATCAAAATTTTTCATTTTTTGATTTTCAAAAAGTCCTCAAAAAAGTACAACGGGGAGAAGCGAGATTGAAAAAATAAAAAAAAATTTAAAAAAAATAAAAAAGCTAAAAAAATAAAAGTCAAAGGTTATGAAATAACTCGCGTAGCCTTTGACTTTTATTTTTTTAGCAAACAATTTTCTTGTGGGGGCAGTTGCCACTCTTGTGGCATTGCCCCCTATCAACATCTCAACGTTACCGCAAAGCTGACGAGGAGGTGCCGGCGTGGAGCGCGAAGCCGGCACCGACGAGGTAAAAGAGTTGCCACAACAAAAACCCGAAGGCGAAGCGGAACGACCGCAGGCGTGAAACGCCGTGAGGGAGTATACGCAAGCCGGAGGAACCCCCGACGAGTGAAGCCCTTCCCCCTTGTCCCCCCATATTTACCCGAACATTATTCTTCAGGGGAACGCCGAGGAGGAAGGGAAAAAGGGGGGTATGGGGGGAAAAGGGGGAGGGGCACGGCAAGGGGGTGTGTTTATATCAGTGGCAACTCCACAGGATCTTTTGATGTCATAAAAAAAAGCAAAGTCAATGGTAAATACACGCTAACGCGCCATTGACTTTGCCTTTGATTTTATGACGTTGTGTTATTAGGCCTGAATGGTTATTCAGGCAATTTTTCATTGCCTGTACGAAGTCCAACTGTCTTTATTATCTCATTAGCTAAATCTGCAATTTTCTTACGGATTTTTATATTTTCAGCTTCAGTATAATATCCCATACAGGTTATCTCATCTACTAGCTCAATGGCTAGATTATACAAATATGTACCCACTTATATTACCTCCAATTTTACTTACTGATATATTCTTGATCTGCTAAAGACCAAGAAAACACAGCTTTAGACAATTCCGAGCCACAATTGCTACATTTAATCTCTTCTTTATCGTCTTTTTCTATTTTTGTCTGGGCTTCCATCTTCAGCTCCTGCCTAGTTTTTCGGAAAATCCCAGTATAAGAACACACCTGACTACCAGATATCTGACCCAGAAAAGATCCAAATATATCATTTGGCATTTTCAGGATGTCATTTGCCTTAATTGAATACTTAAACGTCTCCAAAACTGCTTTAGTATATTTTACTTGCTCTTTTTGGGGCTTTATAGCCCTTAAACGGCATATAGGGGTATAATTTACCCTCAATGCCCTTCTCCACGTATTTTGCCACTCTAAACGCTTGTATGGGGTTTGTCCCCTATTCCAAGCTATTATGACATGCTGATGTGGATGAAAATTCTTATCTTTCTCATTATACGTTATCTCAACTACTCTCGCATAACCTGCTGGCTTATTCTTCCTATTCGACGATATAACACGTTTCCAAGCTTCATTTATTTTCTTTAGCTCCTTTTTCAGATAGGAAACTTCTACGTTTTTCTGTGTCAGCGTAAGAAACTGATATTTATACTTATCGTCTTTATTCATGATGTCTAGACACTCCAGCATCTCAAATGCACGCTTCCTTGCCAATCTCCATTGACACACAGGGCAAACCCTATCCCTACACAAATTTACTCTACTAACGTGTTCTTTACCGCAACTACTACACTTAGTCAACTCCAAAGAGTTAGAACAAGATCTAACCCTCATTGAACGCCTTGTCTCCCCAACACTCAATATTTTATTTGCAATTTCTTCATTCAACATTTTTTTCCCTGACCACTTCATAAGGGTATTGACTTTTTTATTTTTATCTGACATAATGTTATAACTCCTTTTGCATTTTCTCCTTTTGATTTGCACTTTTCAACCTGCATTTTTCAATGGAGCGAATGTGAAAATTTTTAAAAAATGGTATGATATGGAAACGGTTGTCAGCCATAAAATATTGTACCATTTTTTTTTCAGGACATCAACCCCTAAAAAAGCTAGACAGTCGTAAGGGATTTTGATTGTTTTTTTTTAAAAAAAAGCTGAAAAAGTTTCTAATATAGTATCAAGCCATTCGAGCAAGCTCTCATAACCCCTATTTTGAGTCTAATTTACCACCCGAAAAAAATCAAAATTTTTCATTTTTTGATTTTCAAAAAGTCCTCAAAAA
>CAKQIZ010000164.1 GCA_934247125.1 uncultured Clostridia bacterium | reverse complement strand
CAAAAGCCCTTGGACTCCATAGCCATTGCCACGGACTCCGACCAGCGGACACTGTTTACCAGCATCGTAAATACCGGTTTCATCGAGAATACGCCGATTTTCAACCCGCGCACCGTGAACGCCGTGCGCACCTGATCGTATTCCCGCACCATACCGGGCATCAGGTGAAACGCCGCCAAAATGCCGTAGGCGAATTTCGGCGGCAGCTTGCACTGGTGCAGAAGGCTTGCGATAAAGAAATCGCTGTCGGTCGTCAGGGCAAACAGGATGCCCAAGCCTGCAAAAGCCAGCAGACGCGTCGCCAGTTGCAGCGCCGTGTACAGGTTCTGCGACATGGCGGCACGCACAGCATAAGGCATGGCAGAAAGTGCCTGCATATCCACCGTTCGTCCGCTGCCGCTTTTGGCATAATACAGACCCATAACAAACAGACCGAAGGCAGCCACAAGCGCGGGCAGCAGCAAAGCGCCCAGCTTTTTGACGCTGACATGGGAGCCAAAAACCACCAGCAGCAAGCAGCAGCCCAGCACCAGCAGGTTCAGGCTGACAAGATATTCAAACGAAAGCAAAATCACGCAGACAAGCACAGTAGCCGCCTTGACCGTGGGGTTCCAACGTTCCAGCATTTACGGTTCCTCGCTTTCTGTCAGGGCGGCGTTTTCGAGGTGATAGATCTTATCTGCCCACTGCTTGGCCAAGGCCTTGTCGTGGGTGATAAAAATCACCGTCAGTCCCTCCTGCTCCACCTTTTGGCGCAGGTGTCCCATGATGGCATCCACCGATTTTGCGTCCTGCCCGTAGGTCGGCTCGTCCAGGAGCAGCAGCTTTTGCCCGCCTGCCAGCACCGAAAGCACGGCCAGACGCCGCTGCTGCCCTTGGCTGAGCATATACGGCGAATATTTCCGCTGCCGTTTCAAACCGTAGCGTTCCAGCAGCTCCTCCGCCTTGCTGCGGCAGACATCCTCCGGTAGGTCAGGCTGCCAGAGCCGCAGCCCGACGCAGACCTCGTCCTCGACATTTTGGGTCACGAACTGGTTGGCAGGGTTCTGGAACACGATGCCGATTTGGCGGTACAACTCACGCGGCTTGCTTGGGGCGATATCCTGCCCCTGCAGCAGAATTTGCCCGCTGTACGGGTGCTGCTTTAACACTGACAAGAAAGTCGTCGTCTTGCCGATGCCGCTGGCACCCAGCACCGCGGTCATGGCGCCGGCGGGGAAATCCGCGTCGGCATTTTGCAAAAGGAACGGTGTGTCGTAGACTTCCCGCTTCCACTTGCGCTTTTGGGGCAGTCCCTTGCGGATGCTGACACCGCGAAACTGCAAAATGGGCGCATTGTCTGCCTTGCCTTTGGCATGGCAGGGCGCGGAAGCCAACGGGTAAAACAACCCCAGTTCGTCAAAATCCGGACGATGCTGCGCTATGTTTTGTTTATTTATTCCGCGCATTGCCACATGGCAGCCCTCCTGCAGCAGGATAAACTCATCGGCATAGTCCAGCCACAAATCAGCTTTATGGTCAATGGCGATTAGGGTGCGCCCCTCCGACTTCATCTTGACCAGCATCGGCAGCAGCCGTTTTGCTTCGGCTTCGTCCAGATTGGCAAAGCACTCATCCAACAGGATACAGCGGCTTCCCAAAAGATACAGACACGCCAGCGCAGCCTTCTGCTTTTCACCGCCCGACAACGTCGTCAGTGTGCGGTCAAGCAGGTCGGCAATTTGCAGCTCTGCGGCAGCTGTTTCGATTTTTTTGTCCATCTCACAGGCGGGTACGCAGATATTTTCCAGGCAAAAACGCATTTCTGCCCGCAGGGTGTCCATACAAAATTGCAGGTCGGGGTTCTGGAACAACACCGTCAGGTACGCCGCGCGCTTTTGGGGGTCCAGCTCCTGCAGGTCATGACCGAACAGCCGGATGCTGCCGCCCTGCAGAAAACCGCCGTTTTCGGGGTACAGCCCTGCCGCCACGGCTGCCAAGGTGCTTTTGCCGCAGCCGCTGCCGCCCATGATGACCGTCAGCGTACCGGCGGCAACGTCTAGGTCGGTGTGATCCAGAATGTTGCGCTTGCCGTTTTCAAGGTATCGGAACACCACGTCCCGCAGCTGCAAAGCCAT
>CAKQIZ010000163.1 GCA_934247125.1 uncultured Clostridia bacterium | reverse complement strand
AGAAAAATGGATATCAAAGACACAGTCACACAGCTTATAGGAAACACGCCGCTGCTCAGGCTCCACAAGATGGAGGAGCGCTTCGGGGCAGGCGCGGAGATCGTTGCAAAAGTCGAGATGTTCAATCCGGCGGGCAGTATCAAGGACAGAGTCGGATACAACATGGTCATCGAGGCGGAAAAAAGCGGCAGGCTGAAGCCGGGCGGCACGATAATAGAGCCGACGAGCGGAAACACAGGCGTGGGTATCGCGATGACGGCCGCTGCGCGCGGATACAAGGCTGTCATGGTAATGCCGGAGAGCATGAGTCTGGAAAGGCGCAAGCTGCTGGCGGCGCTGGGTGCCGAGCTCGTCCTGACTGACAGGAACGAAGGCATGAAAGGAAGCGTGGAAAAAGCAGAGGCTCTGGCAAAGGAGATACCGGGAAGCATCATCGCAGGGCAGTTCGAGAATCCTGCAAATCCGCAGGCGCACTATGAGACCACGGCGCCGGAGATCTGGGATGCGACGGACGGCAGCGTGGATATTTTTATCGCGACATTCGGAACAGGCGGCACGGTGACAGGTGTCGGCAGATATCTCAAGGAAAAGGATCCTGAGATCAAAGTGATCGGCGTGGAACCTGCATCATCGCCGCTGGTGACGGAAGGCAAGGCCGGCCCGCACAAGATACAGGGAATAGGTGCGAACTTCATTCCTGAAGTGCTGGATGTGAAGCTTATGGACGAGGTCATAACGGTCACAGATGATGACGCTCTGGAAACGATGAAGGAGCTCGCAAAGACGGAAGGTCTGCTGGTCGGCGTTTCGGCCGGTGCTGCGGTATATGCGGCAGGACAGGTCGCAGCGCGTCCTGAAAATGCAGGCAGGCGTATAGTCGTTGTTCTGCCTGATACAGGCGAACGCTACCTGAGCATATTCTGATTTCAGGCAAGATCATCAAGCTGATAAGACTGATATATAAAAGAGACTTTATATCAAAAATTGTATAAAGTCTCTTGCTGATTTTTTGCTAAAAGTCAGATCTGTTCGGCGGCACAGTCCTTGACTGGACAGGTCGGCCTTAACATTGGGCACAGTTTTCTGCCTCTCTTTCCAGATATTCTTCTATTATTTTAGCGGCATTAGGTGTACTGAGTTTATCTGCACCTGCTTCGATCAATCTTTCTGCCTGCTCCAGAGTTTCGATCCCCGATGATGCTTCGACCCGCACATTTTCTCCAATGGTTTCACGGATCAGTTTTATAAGTTCCGGCGTTGCAGCTCCCGGACTGAATCCCGTTGAAGTACTTATAAGTGTTACACCTGCATTTTTTGATATGGTGCATGCTTTTACGATTTCTTCTTCAGTCAGAAGCCCTGCTTCTATCATTATGCCGAATTTCACGTCTTCATTGCAGCATGTGCCCGCCAGAACGCTGATCTCACTGAAAACATAATCATCCTTGCCGTCTTTCAGCGCACCGATGTTCAATACGGTATCGACCTCCTGCGCACCGTCTTCAAGAGCTTCATAAAGTTCCGCCGCTTTCGTGCCGACGGTTACTGTACCCAGCGGGAAACCTATTACAGTCCCGACAACGACCCCGCTGCCTTCTAAATATTTTCTGGCAAGAGGGATGTAGCAGCCATCGACGCAAACGCTGTACATATTGTACTTTTTAGCCTCCTCAAAAAGGCGGATCGCATCTGCCTCTGTAGCATCAGCGCGCAGCAGTTCGTGTTCGAAATACTTGCTGAAATCTTTCATAAATCTCTCCTCCTTTTTCTTTCTGCAGTGTGCAAAACTGCAGCTTGACCGTCCTGGAGCACGCAAGAATTTCAGCCTTGCGTTATACACCACTGATCAAATCCGGACATATTATGATTTCTCATAATTAAACGTATTATTATGTAGATTTTAGCATAGAACCGACAATGTTTTCAATCTTTTTTGAATATTTTGTTTTTTAGTATTTTTTAGTATTTTTAAGACTTTCAGTATTGCCGCTGCTGCGTCATACCGATCCTGCTCAGATACAAACAAAAGAGCTGCCTGGGAATTGACCCGGCAGCTCTTTTGCTGTCATCACACTAATTTACTATTTATTTAGGAGAGGTGTTTGTTTTCCTCTTTTGGAGTG
>CAKQIZ010000162.1 GCA_934247125.1 uncultured Clostridia bacterium | reverse complement strand
GGATGTAAACACAGCCTGTTCGCTCCTTTACAGGCACCAGCGCCGTGACTGAAACTGTCGCCACAGCGGAAGCACTGCGTTCCGATAAAGGAGGAAATATGAAACTCGCAAAAAAATTCAAGGACAACCCTTCGTACTACTATTCGCTTTCTATTGCTGCAACATGGGCGGGAGCTGGCTCTTTTATTGTCGGCACCCAGGTCGCACGGGAAAGCGGTCTGTTCCCTTGGTTGTTATGGGCACTTGGCAACACCCTGTGCTGCATTGTGTTTGGCTTAGTGGCCCAGCGCTTTCCAAAACTCCGGCAGGTAGCGGCATCGAAGCCCATTCAGATTTTGATGGGGCTGATGTGCGTGTTCCAAATCTGGATTAACCTGAATGGAATCCATGAAATGCTTGCGCCGACCGTCATCGGCAGCAAAGCATCCTACTGGATTGTCTACGGCCTGTCGGCATTCTTTATCCTGTTCTATCTCAAACGGGCGACATTCCGGAACGTTGCAACGGATAATTTTTCTTGGGTTCTGGTATACGCCTTAATTGCCGTTCTGGTTGTATATTCTATGGCTACGAACGGTGCGCATTCCATTCCAACTACTATCATTCCGGCAGAGCTGAAGCGTAACGCATGGCTCTGCTTTACGCTTTCTACCGGCGGCTTCTTCTATCCAACATTCTGGGAACTGTTAGATTACAACGACAGCAATGATGAAGGAACCGCAAAGGTGGATATGCAGAAAGCATTCATCCGTGGAGGATTGCTGTTTGGCTTTTATCTGCTGTTTGTGCTGGCTGGCGCTTTTACAACCTATTCTCCTGCGGTAAACCTCCTGAAAGGCATTCTGGTGTCACTGATTGCCATTTCCTCCCTGTCATCGTTTATCTACGGCGCAATGGTCAATTTTGGGAAGCGCCTTGGCGTAGCCATTGACATCGGTGCGGTAGCGCTATGGCAAGTGGTGCTTCCAATGGGGGCGCTTGGCGTGTGGACGATGCTGCAGAACGTCCGAATCTGGATGATTGTCGGAATGTTTATTGCTGCGTTTATCTGGCACCGCGCGGAAAGAAAGGCGGTGGCGTGATGCGGCATTACCTTGGTAGAAAGCAGACAAGCAATAATTCCGACTGGTTGTATGCAGTGGAGAATATCGAGAGCCTTATCTCTGCCGATGAAGTAGAAGCGTATGCAGCAGAAGCCGTGAGTAACATCCGTGAGGCCGCAAGCGGGAATCATGTGGCGTTTGCATGGAGCGGCGGGAAGGACAGCATTGTTCTTGCGGCTCTTTGTGCTGACGCTGGTGTTGCTGAAGGCTATATGGCGTATTGCGACCTTGATTATCCTGCGTTCGTGCAGTGGTGTAAAGAGCATAAGCCAGCAGGCGTGACGATGATGCACACCGGCTATGGCCTTGACTGGCTCTCCAGGAATCAGGAACTCATCTTCGCCCAGGGGGCAGTTGGTCAACGGTGGCATCAAATCAGCCAGCGCAGACCGTTCACCAGGATGTACTTTGACAAGCATCTTGACATTTTGCTTGTTGGTCACCGCACGATTGACGGCAATGTGTGTGGTCGAGATGGGTATATCCGAAAAAACAGCGGCGAGGTCAGATTTGCCCCTATGGCAGATTGGCCGCATGAGGTGCTTCTAGGCTACATCCACTATCACCATCTGTCGCTCCCGCCTATCTACAGCTGGAAAGACGGATATGTGCAAGGTACACACGCATGGCCGGAACGGGAGTTCTGCTGCACGCTGGAACAGGGATATGGAGAGGTATATGATATTGACCCATCCATCATCCTTGCCGCGGCAGAGAAGATTCCAACTGCGAAGGCTTTTCTTGAAAAGGAGGCAGGACGATGAATGTCGTGAAGCTTCCACTTGGAGAACTGAGAAAGCCTGAGCGGAATGTCCGGCTCCATTCTAACAAACAAATTTCGGAGTTCAAGCGGTCTGTGGAGATGTTTGGGCAGATACGCCCCATCGTGGTGGATGAATCCCATACAATCCTTGCGGGCAACGGCCTATTCGATGCGCTGAAAGCACTGGGGCGGACGGATGCAGATTGCTACGTTGTGACAGGGCTGACGGAGGCAGAGAAAAAGAAACTGATGCTTGCCGACAACCGCATTTTTAATTTGGGGATAGATGATGTCCAGGCT
>CAKQIZ010000161.1 GCA_934247125.1 uncultured Clostridia bacterium | reverse complement strand
CCTGTTTATGGCAGGTATAATGTAAATAGAAAAGGCGCTGCGACAAGCGGTTAGCCCTTTTGGGAGACTAATTCATTGAAGAACCGTCACCTGCCGGGGTGGCGGTTCTTGCTTTTTACCAGTAAACTCAGCGTAACGGTCTTGTGACCGATATGGAAAGTCAATGTAAAACGCATTGCCTCACCCCCTTTCGGGAAGTGTGGCTAACCGCCTGCCGTTGTGTGCAGCGCCTTGCCGCCGAAGCGGCATATTTAGAATATCATATTTCGACACGCTACGCAAGCCCTGTACAACGCTGCATGGCTTATTTTTATTTCCCGGTGTTGAGGGGTAGAAAAAAGGCAAGGAGAATTTTCTCTCCTTGCCTTAGAAATTTATTCCCTGTTACTGCGGTGCATTTTGCAGAAAATAATACACCGCGCCGACCAGTCCGGCATCGTTTTGCAAAGCGGCCGCCTGAATTTCCAGCCCCTGGGCAAAGGCGGGCATCACGCTGCTGCGCACTTTTTCAGCCAGCGGGTCGATCAGCAGCGTTTGCTGGGCGCTTACGCCGCCGCCAACCAAAATCAGCTGCGGGTTAAAAATATGCACCAGCCCCGCCAAGCCCTGCGCGACCTCGTCGGTCCAACGGTCCAGCACAGCGGCAGCGCGGGCATTGCCTGCGGCGACTGCTTCAAAAATGGCGCGCCCGTCGGGCAAGTCCAGCCCGGCGCTTTTTGCCCCGCGCACCAGTGCCGTGGTGGCGGCGTAGCGCTCGTAACAGCCGACGGCACCGCAGGTGCATATCACGCCGTCCAGCGCGTGCAGGCGGAAATGCCCCAGCTCGCCGCCAAGACCGCGCGCACCCTCCAGCAGATGACCGCCCGTCAGGATGCCGCCGCCCACACCGGTGCCCAGCGTGACGCCGATGACATCGGTATAGCCCTTGGCGGCACCCGCCCAGACCTCGCCCAGCAGCATACAGTTGGCATCGTTGGCAACGGTGACCGGCAGTTTAAATTCGCGTTCCAGCGTACCTTTTATGTCCACGCCGATCCAGCCGGGGAAGTTGCCGCAGGTTCCTGCAACAACGCCGCGGCGGCTGTCGATCTGCCCGGTGGCGGACACACCGATGCCCGCAAGTGCCGGGGTATCCTGCGCCAAAAAGTCGCGGATGGCAGCCTGCACGGTGTCCAGAATCGGCGTTTTGTAGCCGTCAAAGCTGACACTGCGTTCGGCACGGCGCAGCACCGCGCCGGTGTCATCGACCAGACCCAGCTTGACCGCCGTGCCGCCGATGTCCACGCCCAGATAGGTTTTACTCATAACGCACCTGCTTACTTATGGTTTTTGATGGCGGCGGTGTAGCGCGCCGTGATCTCTGCCGGGCGGGTGATGGCACCGCCCACGACCAGCGCAAAGGCACCGGCATACAGTGCCTGCACCGCCTGCTCCGGCGTGTGGATGTGACCCTCGGCAATGATTTTTGCCGGGCATTCGCGCGCCAGCTGGGCAATAAAACCAAAGTCCACATCGTCAATGCCCTTGGTTTCGGGGGTATAGCCGCGCATCGTCGTGCCGATGAAATCCGCACCGGCAGCGGCGCACGCCATGGCGTTTTCGAGGTTATCGCAATCTGCCATAATGAGCTGGTCGGGGTATTTTTCTTTGATGGAGCGGATAAAATCAGCGCTGGTCTGCCCGTCGGGACGCAGTGCGCCGGTACCCTGCACCGCCAGAATATCCACGCCGCAGGCAACCAGTTCGTCCACCTCCTGCATTGTGACGGTGATGTACATCGGCGTGCCTGGGTAGTCCTTTTTGATAATGCCGATGACAGGCAGGTCAACGACCGCCTTGATCTGGGTGATGTCGCGCACGGTGTTGGCACGGATGCCCACCGCGCCGGATTGGGCAGCGGCCTTTGCCATCAGAGGCATAATGCCGCCTTCCTTGGTGTACAGCGGCTCATGCTCCAGCGCCTGGCAGGAAACGATCAGACCGCCCTGAATTTTATTGAAAATTTCTTCGTGCGTCATAGCAAGCAGCTCCTTTTTCATACCAAAAAGCTTCCCCCGAGTTGGGGGAAGGCTTTTTGTTTACCTCATTAAAATCTTGACCACGGCCTTGCGCAGGTGGTCGCAGCCGGGGGTCTTGCAGCTGGGCTTGTGCAGCTCGCCGGGGAAAA
>CAKQIZ010000160.1 GCA_934247125.1 uncultured Clostridia bacterium | reverse complement strand
CGGAAAGCATGCACTAAAGTAACGGAAAGAATGCACTCGATGACCGTGCAGTGTGCTCTACCTGGTCGGTATTTACATTGTGATAGAGTCGGAAGCAGAAGTAAGGATTGCACACAGTTTGCATACAGATGCGGATACTGCGTAGAATTTATCACCTTTTCTCTTTATGATCTGTCCGCCGGATTTCTGTACGTATTCCAGCATAGCATCTTTGTCTACTTCTTTTACTTCTTTACCCATACTCTTTGCAATCTCATAGTATTCATCCATACTTACGCCTGAGATATATGTGCCGCTCCACGGAACAAAGGAGGTATCTCCATTCTCACCAAATACATATGCATGAATGTTTTTCTGTGCAACATTAAGATGCTCGGAAAGTCCGCAACGAAGGCGTGCAGAGTCCAGAATAGTTCCGGATCCGATAACTGTAATTTTGCTGCTCATAGTATCTCTTTCTTTTTTTGTTTGTCTATTTTTTAACAATGTTAATAGAAAAAAATAAAATCCAGGCTTTTTATCGTTTAGCTTCTTTGGATTTGCTCATAAAAATTACGGAGTTCACACTTCTCCCTCCGCTAAGATAAGTATCAGCTCGATTCCATTTCGGCTTATTATATCTTGTTGACAAGAATTCAACAAGGAGTTTTGTAAAATTTTTGACTTTTTTTTACGATAAGTGCAATCAGTAAGCTTCAGAAGTCCCATACAACTCCTATAAGTCTGTTGCTCCACACGTTTGGAGATCACAGTATTGCATTGACCACAGTGTACGTATTTATGCCAATCTGCTCAGACTTTGCGGAAGCGGTCGCCATTCCACTCCAGATACTTCTGGTGGTCTTCCGGCATATGTTCCGTAATGGTGCTGTATTGCCCAGGGCGTCCTTTCAGGCGGCGATGGGGAACAATACGGTTATGGCTGTAAAAAATTTCAATGGTGGTATCTGTTACCTTTACATCAACTTTCTTTTTGATGTATTCATATGGAACTGAGTATAGCATTCCATCCACAGATATGTGATAATTGAACTGGACGGTGGCTGTCTTCCAGTCACTCAGTTCAAAGCGGGTAGCAGGTAATGGCGAAAGTAACGGCTTTTCATCTTCAAGGAATAAGTCCAACCGGCTGCCCTCTTTCTTTTGAAAGAGCCTTCGATTGAATTGTTCCAGTTTTTCTCTGATTGCACGGTTTAATTCGGCAAGAGAAAAGAACTGCTCATTCCGGAGTGCTGCTGTTATCCATGTAGAAATATTTCCTACTGTTCCTTCAGCATTCGGCTTATCCTTTGGTGTCCTGACACGTGCAGGGATGATAGCTGTGCCATAGTGCTCAGCCATTTCCTGATAGGTTTCATTGATCTGCTGACCTTTCCATCCGCTATTGTGAACAACTGCTGTCTTGCAGTTATCCGGTACGAGAATTCTGGCAACACCGCCAAAAAACTCGTACATATGGACAGGGGCAGTGATCCATGATTTCTGCTTCATATCCAGAAAGGCTTCCACATATGCATACTGGCTGTATGTCATTACACCAACGAATATGTAAGCCTTTAGGATTTCGCCGGTATCTGGGTCAATGATTGTTGCAGGATCACCTGCCCAGTCAACCTCGACCTGCTCACCGGGTTTGCAACTGATGTGCATTGTCGCACGTCGTTTCTGCTCATCCTGTTGGATGTGGTAGCAGAACTGGGAATACATGAGCGGTTCATCGCCGTTGGCACGGCAGTCCTCCATGTATTCAGTCCACAGGAGCTTCTTACTTACTCCGTTACGGAGCAGTTCTTTGTGGATGTAGTCGTAGTCAGGTATACGTTTGTTTTGCGATACGGAACTTTCTCTAGAAAACATGAGTCTTTGAAGTTCAGTATCCGTCATAGATTCATCAAGCGGTCAAGAAAGATTTAATTCTCTGGCACGTTTTTGAACTTTGACTACAGTTTTCTGAGCAACACCACAGCTTGCCATGATGTTACGTTGAGAGAAGCCCAATCCGGTAAGCCGGATGATTTCTCGATACTTGGTCATAATCGTGACTTCCTTATAATGAATTTACACCATAGGGTGCATATCTTCATTATAAGGATTTGGGAGAAAAATGATTTCCTTTTTAACGGAATCACGATTTCCAATAAAACGGAACTATGATTTCCATACACCGGATGCATAGAGCCACCTTTAGTGGCCGATGAGGCCATATTAAACGGCCAGTCAGGGCCGTATTAAGCGGTCAGCTTTTT
>CAKQIZ010000159.1 GCA_934247125.1 uncultured Clostridia bacterium | reverse complement strand
GCGATCACATCGGAGCCGCTGTTGTCGGCACGGAAGTCAAAGGTCGATAGAATGATCTCCTCCTGGGCCTGCCGGATCATCCGCAAACGCCAGCGCAGGGCATCTTCATTGTTTTCGATCAGGCAGATCCGTTCCTGCTCACAGGTATGCAGTGCCAGCTGCCGGGGGCTTTTCTGATAAACGCCCAGCAGCGGCGGCACCAGAAGGCATACCAGCAGATAGATCCCAAGGCACTTGACGATCCCACAGAGCAGCTTCTGAGGAGGGATGGAAAAGGGTAATTTCATAGCTTTCTTCTCTTTCTTTGTCCGGTTATTCCCGAAGCGCATCATTCCTGAGCCCTGTCATCCGGCTCAGCCGGGGCACTTTGGGGCTGCACCGGCTGGGGCTTGCGATCATCCAGCCGCTGCGCAATGGACTCGTGGATCAGCTGAGACAGCAGGGCCATCAAAGGGATGAAGAAGATCATACCCAGAACGCCAAACAGCTTCCCGCCCAGCAGAACTGCCAGCAGCGTCCAGAAGGGGGACAGGCCCACACTGTTTCCCACCACATGGGGATAGATAAACTGGTTTTCCACAAACTGCGCCGCCTGATAGACGATCAGACACAAAAGAGCCTTGCCGGGATCAGACAGCAGGGTAAACAAAACACCCAGGGCGCAGGACAAAAATGCGCCGATATAGGGAACAAAGGCAAAGGCTGCGGTGAGCACCGCCGTCAGACCCGCATAAGGAAGCCTTGCCACCGTAAAGGATACGAAGATCAAGCTTCCCAGGATCACCACCTCCACGCACTGGCCGGAGAGGAATTTGGCATAGGTGCTGTGGGCCAGCTTGGCAATGTGGCAGATCCGGTCTGCCACATTGGGCTTACAATAGGCGTACAGCGCCCGGCGGCTCTGGCTGCGCAGCTCCCGCCAGCCGATGAGCACATAGAAGGTGATCACCAGGGAGATGGAGGCATCGGCAATGGCCGATACGGTGGAGCCTGCCACATTGGCAACCGAGCCGATCACCGTGTTCACGCCGCTGAAAACGCTCTTTAACAGGCTCTGCCAATCGGAAGCGGCAAAATACTCCGAAAGGCCGTCGGTGTTGATGCCGTATCCCTGGAGCAGGCTGGCCCAGTCCGGCCATTTGTCATGGATCAGCAGGGCAATGCTTTTCACCGATGCCGCCAGCTGGGGCACAGCGATCATCCCCAGAAGCACCACAATGGCAATCACGCATACCACCGTCAGCAGCAGGCTGATGCCGTCCAGCTGCCGGTCTGTTGCCTTGGGCAGGAAGCGCTTGAGAATCCGTGCCAGTCCCCGCATGGGAACGCTTAACACAAAGGCCGTCAGAAGTCCGGCCAGCACCGGGGTCAGCAGATTCAGGCAGGTTTCCAAACCCTGAACCACACTGCCCAGATTGCTCAGGGCTGTGAACAGCACCACCCCGAAGGTAATAAGCAGAAGGGGCTTTTTATATGACTTATCCATAGAAATTCCTTTCCTCACGCCACTTCCGTGGCATCCTTCCATGTCCAGACGATCTGCGCCATCTCCTCCGGTGTTTCCCGGTAGCCCCGTAGGACCCAGGCATTCATAAGGCCGAACAGGCCGAAGGTGATGAACTGAATAAAATAATGGGTGCTGGCATCCGCCTGGGCAATGACGGGGACAGCCCCCTGCAAATAGAAATCCAGGATCACATCCTGGTGCCCCGTGGCATAGAGCAGCTCGAACACCGACCGGATGGACAGGCAGAATTCAAACAGGGACTGGATGCTCTCCCGGCTGATCTGTGCAATGCCGTCACCGCCCCGCGCCTGAGAAAACCGCTTCCACAGGCAGAGGAGCTTAAAGGAGAGAACCTCCTCCTTGCTTTTGAAATAGCGGAAATAGGTGGAGCGCCCCACATCCGCCCGGGCGGTCATGTCCTCGATGCTGATCTTTTCAAGGGGGGTATCCTCCATCATTTCCAGCAGAGCAGTACCCATACATTCCTTTAGATAATCCGTGGTTGCCGTTGTCCTGCGCACAAAATGCCTCCTTACCCCATGACCCATGGGAACACGAAATTGGTATCATGGTATAATTGATACTATCGTTTCTTTTATACTAGCATTTGTTTGCAGGAATGTCAAGGGCATCGCAGTTTCCTGCTATGGAGAAGAAAAGAGCCAGTCCCATCAGCAAAAAGGCAGGCTCCCACCACTGGCGGGAGCCTGCAACGGTTTTTTATTGGTAGTCCACCACGTTTACCCAG
>CAKQIZ010000158.1 GCA_934247125.1 uncultured Clostridia bacterium | reverse complement strand
GCAGATCACATACTCGTGCTGGATCACGGCGATATAATAGAACAGGGAACACATGAGGAACTGCTCGCAGCAAACGGGTTCTATACGAACCTTTACAACAGCCAGTTTGCAAAATAGTTGAACGATTGTCACATATTCGACATAAAAGCATGATATAACATTAAACATCAGATACGTTACGGCTGAATGTATGAAAGGCGAGGGTAATGTGCAATGGATAGATTATTTGGCAGCAAGATGGTTTTAAGACTTGTTCTGGCGGCACTGATACTGGTAGTCATAGGAGCGGCAGGAGTACTTCTTTCCGTGAGCGGTCTGCACAGCGGCAGCGAGGCTGCAGCGGCAAAGAGCAGCAGTACGGCGAGCACGCAGAGTACGAAGGTAGATGCTTCTGAAGAAAACGCAAAGCTTCTTTACAGCTGCAGAGTGGAAGATGTCAATGATACGGCTGCGGTGGCGACGCTGCTCGAAACGATGAAGCTCGGGGATGTCGCAGGGAAATATGCAGCGACGATAAGAGCTGACGGCGATACTCAGGCGATGACGATAGAGCTGCAGGAGCCTGTACAGAAAGCCGGTAAAAAGTCTCTTGACAAGAATATGGAGAACTGTGCCCAGCAGATCATGGCACTGATGCCGTCTGTAGGGAGAGTAGAGTGGACATATTCGCTTGCGTCGACATCGAAGGAAGAGGAGGAGACCGCTACGGTATCCCTTGATGAAAAAGCAGCGACGAAGCAGCTTTCAAAAGATGTCAGGAAATACGGAAAATCAGAGAAAGCATTCAAAAAACTCCTGGTAAAGCAGGCAGATAATGCTTCTGCAAAAAACAAGTAGCAGCAGATGTGTAACCGGATGTGCATACATCACATCCACATCGAACAACGATAGAAGGGGCTGCAGCATTAACGATTTACGATCATAAATCGTTAATGCTGCAGCCCCTTAAAAGATCTCAGGCGGTGAGTGCCGGCGGGCATTGCCGGCCGGGTCGGAGGCAGCTGTTGTGTAGGATTTCTCTCCTTTGAAAATTATTGCACAACCGACCTCTCGTCTGTGTGTTTTCCCGTGAATTCTTTTTTCTATTACACAAGAATATGGATGATTTTTACATAAAAACCGCATTTTAATGCGATTTCAGTACTTTTTAGACGATTTCACACAAAACCATGTGCAATATTTTTTTGAAGGATATCATTTCTGCACATATTTGAGCGAGGTTGTGCAATAATTTTTCCGATAGATAAAATATTACACAAATATCATCCGGAACAGACTCTGATCATAAATACTTGGATTCAGCTCCACGGATTTTCGCATCTTTCCCATTGTCATGAAAGATACGACATCTGCAGGAAATTCCCTGGATCCGCCCTCGATAAAAAAATCGGCACGATCTTTCAATACACTTAAAAAAGGGTGGTGCAGCAGTTCAACGATCATAAATCGTTGAACTGCTGCACCACCCTTTTGATTTCTCGCTGAGCGTATGTTATTTCATCTTCCTGCGATACAGCGTCGTTGTTCCCATCGCTGCCAGTGCAGTCAGCATGAGGACTGCCCACAGGAGTGGAGTGGAAGCATCACCGGTCTGGCTGATGCCGGTATTCTGATTCGAGTTGTTTCCGTTACCGGCAGTTCCACCAGAGCTGTTGGAAGTGGTATTCCCACCAGAGCCGCCGGAACCGGTATTTCCATTGGAGCCGTTGTCCCCGGAGCCGCCCGGCTTCTCCTGATCGCCGCCCGGTTTTTCCTGATCACCGCCCGGTTTTTCCTGATCACCGCCCGGTTTTTCCTGATCACCGCCCGGCTTTTCCTGATCAGTCGATCCTTCTCCCGGCGCATTTTTCTCCACCGGATACAAAGAAAGATCTGGTAATGTCAGGATGTCTCTCCAGTAAGTGTCGTGGTCGTAGTCGATCGCGCTTCCTGTTTCTCCATCGATCAGATTACGATTAGTATTGCCCGAAAGTTTCACCTTATCACCAAGAGCCTTGCCGGCAGTTCCGGACTTGGAAACCGATGCACCGCCTTCCAGATAAGCATCTGCCACTGAAATCGTACCGTTTCCTGATACGGCATCGCCGCCTTCTCCGAAATGACCGTCTCCGCCGACAGCGATCAGTTTGCCTTCGCCTGTGATCGTGCCGCCGTTAAGACGGATCGCCGTGCCGCCGTTGGATGTAGTCGCATCCTTGCCGCCTCCGAAGACCGCAAGCACAGCATCTTTTTCAAGTGTCAAAGTGCCGTTGACCTGAAGACCGGCCTGGCCGGTGTAGCTCTT
>CAKQIZ010000157.1 GCA_934247125.1 uncultured Clostridia bacterium | reverse complement strand
GTTCTTGCAGAGCAGTAAACCGATAGACGGATTGTCTCCTTCTTTTTTCAGGATACCATCTACTGCCGACAGGTAGAAGTTTAGCTGACCGGCATATTCCGGTTTGAAATCTCCGGTCTTCAGCTCAATAACTACATAACAACGCAGATTCAAGTTATAGAAAAGTAGGTCGATGTAGAAGTCATCTCCGCCAACATTCAGATGGTACTGATTGCCTAGGAAAGCAAATCCGGTTCCAAGCTCCAGAAGAAGCTTAGTAATATCTCTAACCAGTGAATATTCTATGTCCCTCTCCAACATATCTTCCCGGAACGAGATGAAGTCAAAAACATACGGGTCTTTCATTGTCTGCACTGCCAGTTCGCTTTGCGGCGATGGCAAGCGGCTTTCAAAGTTCGAAACCTTTTCAACCAGCACCTGCCGCTGATATAATCTGCTTTCTATCTGATGAACCAGCACGTTGCGAGACCAACCGTTTTCCGCTGATTTCTTGACATACCACTCCCGTTCTTTTTGATCGGATATCTTGTCCATAAGAACAATGTTTTGTCCCCATGGAATTTGTGCAACAACCTGTTGCACAAATTCCCGATTTGAATAGTCCTCGGCAAATTTCGCCATATACTTCAGATTACGTACTGAGTAACCTTTGCTCTCTGGAAAAGCCATGCGAATATCAGCAGCAAGATTATCAATAAATTTGTTTCCCCAAGATTTATGTTCGTTTATGATGCTTCCGATATCATAATATAGAAGCAGCATATCTGCATTCACATGCACAGCTGCACGGTACTGTGCAGCTGTTATCTCTCGTTTGATATTTTCAACAATGGAAATATACTCCGATGAATTCATTAACACTCGCTTCGCCTCGCTTTCGATATAGTCTGTGTCACTTTTTAACAATAATGAACAGCTTGCCAACATCCTTGCCTTTGTGTAATATCTAATCGTTTAATTACCATAAGTAGATCTAATTATATTACATATGTGCAAATGTATCAATATTATGTGCGTGAATAAGCACATTCATCGCATTACTCCACTCAGGTATGATTCAAGGCTGTGATTCAATATGCAATGTGTCGCCTTATAACCGGAGTTGTAAACAGATGTACCGTTTTGATCGGTTTGGACAAAAACATAATCAAAAGTCAAAAAAAGAGACACCTCATACTCTCTATGAAGTGCCTCTTTAATTTAATCTGCAGGTTCTTTAACGTTATCAATTTCTTCTAATTTTAAATGAGAAGATTTTTAACTCAAAAAATATCCTGCTGCATTGTCTTTCGATCTGACGCTTCATCAGCCCTCGATCGAAATATATTTATTCTCTTCAACTGCTTTCTTTGCTTCCTTCTTAGGAACAAACAATGTAAGTATTCCGTGTTTGAACTCTGCTTTTATATCGCTCTGCTCAACATTCTCGCCTACATAGAAGCTACGCTCACAGGCTCCCGCATAACGCTCCTGTCTGATGTAACGTCCGCTCTTCTTTTCCTGCTCGTCTTTATCAAGGCCCTTGGCTGCAGATACTGTAAGATATCCGTTTTCAACAGATGCCTTGATCTCATCCTTTGTAAATCCCGGAAGGTCGATTATAAGTTCATAGCCGTCATCATGTTCCTTGATATCGGTCTTCATGATCCTTGCGGCTTTCTTTCCGTAAAGCTTCTTCTCTGCATTGTCAATATCTTTATCCATGTAGAATGGAAAACCTTCGAACCAGTCATCAAATAAATTCTCTCCAAAAATACTCGGTCTTAACATAAGTCATCGCTCCTTTTCAATTAAAAAAACATTTATGTTTATTACCATGTTTCCTGAAGTCGGGTCGTTTAAGATCTTTATTTATTTCTTTTCCCTTCGTTCGATTATGTTATAGCACTTGCTGTTAGCAGAGTCAATAGACGAGTGCTAATTATTTGTGAAGATTTTGTGAAGCCTTTTTTAACTGCTGTTTTATTTACAGATTTTTTAATCTTCTCAGCTTTTTCTTATCGTCCTCTATCAATGATGAGATCTTAAAATGCCGGAATGTCCTTATCGCAAGATCAGCCGGACAGCGTGCCTCCGTCATGACCTCGGATATCTTATCAAGCGTAAGGATATGATGATTATTCCGATAATATATCTCTTCAAGGCTGTTATAAAGCTCACCGGTATTTTCGAGACATACCTCCGACAATTCATATATTTTCTCCTTTTCGGCCCTCTTGAAGAAGGATGGCATCTGATAAGGCAATATCGTATTCATTGATGGGATTATAGTGTCAAATGCCTCGAT
>CAKQIZ010000156.1 GCA_934247125.1 uncultured Clostridia bacterium | reverse complement strand
GTATTGTACAGCAACAATAAGGTGAACTATCTGCTTTTTCACACGGATAATGATGATGTACTAAAGAATTGCTATAAATCCTTCTTCCAACAGCAATTAAACTACGATCGTTACACCATGCCAGCCATGCATCACACCATGGGCACACTGCTGGCACATCTACTGAGAATGTACAGTGGGAGGACTTCCTACTATCATTCTAACCAGCAGGTCAATCTGCCAACGATCCTTGGCTATATGCAGAGCAACTGGTCCACGCTGAGTCTTGGCAAGCTGGCTGATCTGTTTGGCTATAATCAGGCGTATCTTAGCAGCATGATCCGAAAAGCAACCGGTCGTACTTATACATCCATCATCAATCAACTGCGCATGGAGGACGCAGCCCTGCGTCTACGGCAGACCAATGATCGAATCGCCGATATAGCCTATGCAGTGGGCTGCCATTCGCCTGAGCACTTTTCACGAAGTTTCCGCGCCTATTATGGACTATCACCTGAGGAATATCGACAAACACCAAAAAAAATATCAAGCGCTACCTAAAAAAAGCTCATTCTCCTGGGGGGACAAATCTGCTATGATACAGGCAACGGGTATGCAATATACCCCACGAAAGGAGAAGCCTCATGAAGAAAATTCTGTCCCTGGTGCTGGCGCTGACCATGCTGTGCTGCACCTGCACAGTGGTGGCTGAGGAAGCCCCTGCTGTCGAAAAGCCCCGTATCATCATCACGCAGGACGCCGAGTTGGATGATCAGAACTCCATGATTCACGTACTGCTGTATGCCGACGTGATCGACCTGGCTGGCCTGATCCAAACCAGCTCCTCCCTGCATTACGCCGGTCATGATGATGTTGCCCCTTACCGTTGGCCGGGCACCGCTTGGATGGATGACATCCTAGATGCCTACGAAGCTGTGTATCCCAACCTGAAGGTTCATAGCGATTATCCCACCCCTGAATACATCCGCTCCATCACCAAGGTGGGTAATATCACCGATAACGGTGAGATGGAGCTGATTACCGAGGGCTCTGAGCTGATCAAGAACGCCATCCTCGACGATGATCCCCGCACGCTGTATGTTGCAGTGGGCGGTGGTGCTAATACCTTGGGCCGTGCGCTGAAGTCCATCGAGGAAGAATACCGTGACACTCCTGAATGGGATGCCATCTATGAAAAAGTGTGCAACAAAGTGGTCATGACTTCTTGGGGAAGCCAGGACGTTGTGTATCCTGAGTACATCAGCGTGGTTTGGCCTACCATCAAGAACTATGATGTGTCTGGTGTGTCCGGTCCCTATGGCTACATGTACGGCAAGGCAGATGTGCCCATGCTCGCTCAGAAGCGTATGCAGGGCAGCTGGATGTACGAGAATCTGTTGCACAACCACGGCCCGCTGATGGACCTGTACATCACATGGGGCGATGGCCACTATTTGGAGGGCGAAGCAGAAGGCGACCAGTTTGGTACCAATGAAAAGATTCTTGGTACTGCCAACTGGTGGGGCGCCCAGTACGGCGGTGCTGTGTACTATCGCTATGATTTCTGCTCTGAGGGCGACTCTCCCGACTGGATGATCGTGATCCCCACCGGCCTGCGCAACCTGGAGGACATGAGCTGGGGCGGCTGGGGTGGTCGCTACGTTGCCGCTACTCCGACCGGTGGCTACGGTGCTACCGTCCAGCCTAATCCCGATGCGTTGTTCTTTGCTCAGCCTGATGGTGAGACCACCATGGCTCCCTTCCTGTATGCCATTCAGGGCGATTTCGCTGCTCGTGCCTCCTGGTGTACTGCTGCCACCTATGCCGAAGCAAACCATCAGCCTTCTGTGACCGTGGCTGAAGCCCTGGATCAGACTGCCAAGGCCGGCGATACCGTGACCCTGACCATCTCTACCTCCGATCCGGATGGTGACGAAGTGATCGTGTCTGTGTGGCAGTACGCCGAAGCTGGCACCTATGCCGGTACTGTGCAGCCCACCTATGCCGACGGCGTGGCTACCCTGGTGATTCCTGAGGATGCCCAGAGCGGCGATACCATTCATCTGATTGTTGAAGCCAATGACACCGGCGCTCATAACTTGCGTGCTTATGCCCGCGTGGTTGTGACTGTGGAGTAAAACCCAAAAGGGCTGTTAAATAACTCCCCAAGAAAATTGCAGACTCTTTCCCCAACTGGAAAGGGTCTGCTTTTTCTTACCCATCAAGGCTGTGGATAACTTTTCTGCAAAAAATGTGTACACCAATCACAGCTGGAGAAAAATGGCTTTTCTTCGGCAGACTTTGGGGATGATTCAGCCAGCAGCTTTCGTTGTTTTTGCCTTTGCCAGT
>CAKQIZ010000155.1 GCA_934247125.1 uncultured Clostridia bacterium | reverse complement strand
ACTGGCTAATGCTTTTCATGATGCGGCGTTCCCGGACAGATAGCAATTGGATTTCCTGTATCAGCAATTTTTCCTCGTCCGGCTCCATTGACGCAATCAGTTTTTTTTCATCCTTGCTCAATGTATCGAAGAAAATTTTTGAATACCCGCCATGAACACGTCGGTTCTGATTACCCTCCGGCGCACCATGACCGACAGCATTCTGATTTCCAATCGGTGCACCATGACCGACAGCGTTTCGATTTCCAGGTTGCGCTCCACGCTTTTTCGGAGTTTTATTTTCATTCTCCTTGCGTTTTTCATCCCACTTATCTTCGCACTTCCATTTGCGGATAGTGCTTTCCGAATATTTTAACTTGGCGGCAATGTCGGCCAATTTTATGGTTCCTGGTTCTGATTTGAGCCACAGTTTCAACGCTTTCTCCCGGTCCGGGTTTCTGGCTCTGCCCACCGCCACCACCTCTCGTTTCGATTTTAATGGTACAGCCAGGGCTTTCACCCTGGCTGTTGATGATTATACCTTCTTGTAGATTGCCGCCCGATTGTACCCGGAAACATCCTGCGTCATCATTGCAAGAAAATCGTCACGAGTAAAGTCCGACAGCCTGAAAATTTCCTCTGGGCGCATTCCGAGCTGCTTCCCGATTTCTGGAACGGTTCTACCCTCGGCCAGAAGGCGCTTAACGATTGCCTTCATCGGCTCAAGGAGGTGCTGACCTCTGGCTCTGTTGTGGGTGATGGTGCCAAAGATATCATCGTCTGCATCTGCGTGGTCAACAATGACCACCGGCACTTTGCCCCCCAGTTTCGACCGCAACGGTTCCCGCCCTGCTACTGTCCAGCGGTGGAACCCATCAATAATGGTGTAGTCTGGGCGAACCACAATCGGCAGCGTCCAGCCATTTGTTTCAATGGATTGTACCAAGAGTTTCAGGTTGTCCTCACTGACCTTGTTGGGGTTGTAATCATTCGCTTTCAGCATATTACGGTCCACCCACTGAAGGGAATTCAGCGGTGCAAAAATATCAACATTCGCCATCTGTGTTCACCCCCTTCCTGGAGGCAACATCAGCGCGGGTTTCATCTGCGTATGCACCAAAAACAGATGTATACAGAGCCCGTAGCGAGCGGAGTTTCGGATCTCCGGCTACCAGCGCATCGTGCATCTTTTTTAGTTCCGCTTCACGCATAATGTCGCTAAACTTAATGAAGAATCTCTTGTAGACATTCCCAATATGCTGTGTGCCAGGGTTTGTAAATCGCTGGTTGAACTCAGAAAAAAGCATCCGATTCAGTTCCGCCCGGTAGTCTTTCCCGGTGTCACCCTCGAGCGCTGTCCGTTTCCTAGACTGGCGCTTGAAAAGCTCACTGTCCCAATACAGAAGCACCATATAGGCGTTCGGCTCACGGGCTTCGATTCTGCGCCACAGTTCCGGGTCTGTCTCCGCCACATTCAAAATACTCTGGACAGTTTCAGCGGCAAAGAAATTAGAAAGTCTAAGCCTATTCCTCGCTCTTCCGGTTCGGTAGAGGTCAATATAGGCATCCGGGAAGTCAAGGTTGTGCTCCTTGATGTAGAGCCAGACATCGGTATCTGCCCAGTCGTAAATGGGGTATACTGCCTGTCTACCTGTCAGGTTGCCAGCAGCCATACAGATATTGGCAATATATTGGAGCCGCTGGACGGATTCACAAGCCCGCACCCCCAGCAGCTGTATGCCGTCTTTCGTGATGTAGGAGCAAAAATTTTGATAGTTCATTTCTCCCGGGTATGCCAGATAAGGGCTGCTGCGGATAGCAAATGGCGGTGGATTGCGAATCCATACATTTTCCTTCCCCGGCTCCCATGTTATCCACCGCTCATCATTTTGCAGATGATGCAGGATGGAAACCTGTTTCAGTGGCAAGCAGTACCATCGGAACTCAGCGCCAACAGACATAAACCGTTTGCGCCAGCGCATTGCCATCTGTTCCATGCTTTCATAGATGGATTCTTCATCAACGAACAGCACCGTTAGTTGCCTTGCGTTGATTTCACCGTGTAGAATCAGGTCGTAGACAATGTGTGACATACACAAGCTGTCTTTCCCGGCTGAAAAGGACATATAAACTTTTGTACCATTGGAAAAGACATTCCTCACTCGCTGTCTCGCCGCATCGACAACGGATATATTGCCATAAATCTTCTTTACAGCCATATCCGTTCACCACACTTCGGGCAGACAAGGAACTGCCGTTTCTGTGCCACCACAGGCTCAGGAACCGGTGCTTGTTCATGTGATACTTCCATATTCCCTGTGGCGAAAGTACCGCTGGATTCAGTTGCAACAGGTTTCCTACCCATTTGAACATCAATGCGCTGCGCTTCTTGTGCAAAGGATTCTTC
>CAKQIZ010000154.1 GCA_934247125.1 uncultured Clostridia bacterium | reverse complement strand
TACACTGAAGAAAAAATCGGCAAGTTTACGGGAGCGGATGTTGTGGCTCATTGTCCGAGCATAGGAAGATCCTCTGCATTGGCAGCATTAAAGAAACTAACTGAGGAAGGACTTATCATCCGAAAAGGCTCGGGCAGAAGCACATTTTATGTTCGTTCAGATAGTAAATAGTTTTTGTCCAAGGCAAAGTAGATTTGGATGAAAACAAGCGTGAGTGGACGAAAAAAATTTGAGGCAATGTGTTGATAAATTCCCATAAACGCCGCTATCTTGGATATATTCCCTTATACCGATGACATTCATAGTGGCGCCTCGGGGCATTGCGAAGTCATTAGTAAGCTTGTCAGGGAGCAGTAGATAGTGTGTCGAAATGATAAATAAGAGCTAGAAAGTGGCGTATTTCATGGTTTTTTAAGGTGAGTGACATCAGAGGAGCCTTGTGAAAAGTTCGGTTTTCTTTTAAGAAATATATCTACTTTTAGTCTGATCGGAGTAAAAATGGATTGCCGGAAAATAGCGACAGGGTTTAGGCTGTGGATTAGATGTCGTGGGTTGTAGCACTGGGATTGTTGTCAGAGTAAACTGCAGTTTAAGCCATTCGATACTAGGAGGCCGACTTGGCTGTGGAATAGATAAGATGTAGAGACACTATATGGATGAGAAGGAAGGAGATTAAGTTGAAAAAGAAAAACGACGAAATAACCATCCGTTCCAGTGCAGCAGAATACCTGACCTATGTTGCCTCTGCGGGTGATCAGCAGGATAGTATTGAGATGTGCTATGAGGATGAGAATATATGGCTGACACAGAAAATGATGGCTACATTGTATGGCGTGGATGTTCGTACAATAAATGAGCATATTAAGAAGATTTATTCCGACTCGGAGCTTGAGGAAGATTCAACTATCCGGAATTTCCGGATAGTTCAAACCGAAGGTTCACGTCAGGTTACTCGTGATACGAAGCATTATAATCTTCAAATGATTATTGCGGTCGGATCCAAGGTGAATAATGAGCGAGCTGTGCAGTTTCGCAAGTGGGCCAATGGAATCGTGAAGGACTACACCATCAAAGGGTGGGTGATGGATGATGAACGGCTGAAAAATGGTGGATCCGTACTTACAGTAGAATACTTTGATCGCTTGCTTGAGCAGATTCTCGGGCTCCGTCTGTCTGAGCGTAGATTTTATCAGAAGATAACGGATATCTATGCTACAGCTCTTGATTATGACCGTAAAGCGAAAACAACAAAGCAGTTCTTTGCAAAGGTTCAAAACAAGATGTATTATGCAGTTCACGGACATACAGCAACGGAGTTGATTTATGAGCGAGTCGATGCAGATAAGCCACATATGGGATTAACCACTTGGGCAGTAGCACCGGAAGGAAAGATCGTAAAAAGTGATGTGAGCGTTGCGAAGAATTATCTTTCAGAGAAGGAAATGCGTTCACTGGAGCGTATCGTATCTGCTTATCTGGATTTGGCAGAAGACCGTGTGGAACGTCATATTCCGATGACGATGGAGGACTAGGCAAAGCGTCTGGATATATTCCTGATGGCAGATGACAGAGAGGTTCTTCAGGATGCAGGCAAGATCACAGCAGAGATTGCCAAGGCAAAAGCCGAGACTGAATTTGAAAAGTATCGTGTAATACAGGACAGATTGTTCATGTCCGACTTTGATAAATACATGCTGGAATTGGAAGAGAATGCAAAGAAGTAATAGCATCACCATTAAAATTTTCAGCTTGCTAGGGTCGAGTGCATGGAAGTTAGATCATCAGTCGAGTCGAAAAATAGCTGTTGACATGTTCTCTGTACGAAGAACAGACAAGGTGGAGGCGATGGCGTTTTAGGTTGGTTGAGGGAAAACTGAATATGGGTTAAAATCGATGTAATATCCGCTATGCAGGGTTTGAGGCAAAGAAAGTAATGTAAATAAATCGAAGCAACCGTTATAATGTCATTGGAAAAGTCGCTTTTTCAGCGACCTCTGACGCAGATACAAATGATAGGATGATGGCACTGAAGGAAACCACATAGTATCTGTATCGGAGGTAAAAAATGACTGAAATGATTATTGATAACGGAATTATTGTTGATGACGCAGAAAGTGTTTTATTTGGTTTAAGGGAACTTTGCGGTAAAGAGGTATCTGATCTCGGCGTTGTAAAACGGTTTATTAATCAAGAAACGAACACAAAGTTTTATTTTGACAACAACCTAAACAGCTTTATGCAGCAACAGAATAACTGTGTGTATTTATGGCTGGATACTGGATTCACGGATTACTATGGTAATCCACAAACTGTAGACAAAGTCCACATGTAAAAGTGTGGGCTTTTTCTTGTTTTTGGCACTTTCACAATGTTTAATCAGCACGATTTTTAGCT
>CAKQIZ010000153.1 GCA_934247125.1 uncultured Clostridia bacterium | reverse complement strand
TACTGTAGTCCACAAGATTTCTTCCGTCCTGCTGAATCCTGCAGGTGAAAATGTGCCGATAGTGATAAAGAACATCCGCGATGTTACCGTCTCCGGTACCGATCTGGGGCTTGGAGGCTACCTGGATATCGGTCTGATCGACACTATGGCTGACCTCTTCGTCAACTTCATAGGCGCGATGGTATTCGCGATACTGGGGTATTTCTACGTAAAAAACAGGGAGCAGAATTCCGTTGTCGGAAAACTGATTCCCCATAAAAAAGACAATGATAAGGATTATTTAGCTGCGCAGGATCGATGATCACAGCTTTTTCTCGAGACACAATAATTTAACGCCGTTTATCCCGTTGAACGATGTGCACGGCACGACGCCCGCTTCCATGAATCCCAGTGATGTGTAAAGGCTGCGGGCTCTGCTGTTCTTTACATTAGTGTCCATGCGCAGGTATCTGCATCCGTTCTCAGCGGCGTATTTTTCATAATGATCGACAAAAGCCCTGCCGTAACCCTTTCCGCCTTTCGCAGGATCTACCACAAGTGTGTGCATGACCATGATCTCATCGTCAGCCGCATCGTATTCCCATTCGGCGCCTGCATATTCAGCTCCCTGTGCCTGATCTATCTTTGCAGCAGCTGCGACCTTTCCATCGTCTTCAAGCACGAACAGTGTTCCTCGCTGCAATGCATCCATAGCAGTCTGCCTCGTGGGATATATTCCTCTTACCCAGCCTATCAGCTTGTGCTCACGCGCTTCTTCCTGCGTTAATATCTCGTCATAGATCTTTTCGATCGCGTCTATATCCGCTTCAACTGCTTTTCTGATCATTTACCTGCCTCCTGAAATCCTGTTTCCTGTTTTGCCTGCCCGAAATATATATATGCACCAGTACGGCTGCAACAAGTATGATACTTATCCACTGCGATACCGAAAACATCAGCAATCCGCCTCGTGCCTCGTCTCCTCTGAAGAATTCCAGACAGAATCTTACCGGTGCATACAGAAGTATATATGTCCACAGTATACTGACCCTGTTCACTGTATGCCCTGCATAAAATGCGAGGACAGCAAATATCAATATCTCGGCTGCTGCTTCTATCGCTTGGACAGGCAGCAGTGGCACATCGTTCGGCGCTATATGTGACGAATGATATGTGATGCTGAACAACAGATCGGCTTCGATACCGTAACAGCACCCGGCGAACAGACATCCGATCCTGGCTATGCCGTGCGCAAGTGCGAATCCAGGTATCAGCACCGGAAAAAAGTCAGTTATCTCTTTACCATACCTGCCGGCTGCATAGCCGGCAAGAATAAGAGCTCCGATCAATCCTCCGTAAAAAACCATTCCCCCGCTGATGTATTTGTTTACGACAAGCTCAAGACTCATTTCATCTGACTGTATATCGCTGATGATGTCAACTGTCGACACGAGCAGATAAAGTATCTTGGCTCCTGCAGCGGCTCCCAGCGCACCGAAAACGAATATGTATGCCGTATCATCTATGTCCAAATCGAATTTCCTACAAGAAAATAAGGCATATGCCATTGCCAGACATATGCCCGAGACTCCGATAAGTCCATATACAGGAACAGCTCGACCTAAGATCATCAATATTTCCACTGTCCCATTCTCCTAAACAGCAAGTCCTGCGATCCCTGCCATTCCTACACATGCCACGCATGCAACGAAGAATATCGCTCCGCCTATAACACCTATCACAGATAATATAAAGCCTGCAGTCCTGATGTTTTCATCATAACCCTCTTCTTTTGACTTGGAGGCCATTACCACACCTATAATACCAAGTACCACCGACAGTATGGATGAATATCCGAAAAACCACAGTACTACGGATATTATACCCAGTACAAGTGACGCGATAGCTTTGTTCTTTCCGGGAATCTCACCATTTGGCTGGTAGCCTCCCATGTTCTGATTGTTGTTTTGTGGATCCATATCTTCTTCTCCTCAATAAAATATAAACTTTGAATGTTGCACTATTTATTAGTATATCAAACAGTCGTAGAAAAGTAAAGAGCATACCCTTACGCTGATAATGTCGGTAATGTCACTCCCCTTACGCTGTCGGCACCAAAATTCTGTCCGAAAATTTCTGTAACAAACGTACCCGGCTATACATCAGAATTCCATCGGAATTTAGCGCCGCACACTCTGCACTTTTCCGGTCTCATCGAATCGTTCGGCTTTGGCCCTCTGGGCACCGAGCCGTAATAATACCATTTTTTTATAAGCTCTCCGCACTCAGGACATGAATCGATCATCTTCGCCCCGCATACGCTACACGTATCGCCCGGTCTCACTCGCTTGAAATCGGTTTTAAGATGGCCGTTTTCGCATATGTGCAAATAAAAATTAGTCATGTATCCTTATAC
>CAKQIZ010000152.1 GCA_934247125.1 uncultured Clostridia bacterium | reverse complement strand
TGTCAACTAAATCAGCAGGCCTTTGACGCTGATTTTACACACCGCAGATCCACAGTTTTCACACCGCAGATCCGCCCTTTCACATTCATGTCAAAACACGCCGGACACACATCATTTCCACAGATAATCGATCACCTTGCGCTTTACACGCTGCATCGCATTATCTATAGATTTTATACTTTTCCCGAGCTTGTTCGAGATCTTTTCGAAATCGTTTTCCTTCAGAAACTCGTTCAGTACCTGCATCTCAAAGCTGCTGAACACATTGTCCCCGTTATGGAGTATATAATATGCGATATCCTTGAACACGAGCAGTTCTTCAGGATTTCCGACGACATTCGTCTTCAGTGTATCGGCTATCGTTATATCATCCTCATCTTCCTTTACCGGGTTGCTGAGCGATACCGATGTGTTGAGTGCCTTGTGCTTGTCTCTGCCGGCAGCCCTTATCGCACTTATTATCTGCCTCGTTATACAGATTCCTGCAAACGTTCCGAATGACGCTTCGCGTTCCGGGTCGAACTGCCTTATCGCTTTGAGAAGTCCTATCATTCCCTCCTGGACGATGTCGTCCTCGTCAGCACCTGCCATGTAGTACATCTTGGATTTTATCCTGACAGTCTCCTTGTATTTTCTCATCAGGACTTCTTCCGCACTGATGTCACCGCTCTGAGCCATCACAGCCAGCTCGTCGTCGGAATACTTGCAGTATGCCTGTTCGCCGCGGGTCATATCGCCGCTTATCATATATCCATCCTCTGTCTGACGACTTCGTACATCAATATCGATGCCGCATTTGACGCATTGAGCGAAGTGATATTGCCCTTCATCGGTATGGAAACCACGAAGTCGCATTTTTCCTTCACCAGTCTGCTGATACCTGCCCCCTCGGCACCGATGACTATAGCGACAGGTCCTTTGAGATCCTGTCTGTAGTACAGATCCGGTCCCATGTCGCATGCGCCTATCCAGACGCCTTTCTCCTTGAGCTTTTCGATCTCATTCGCGATGTTCGTCACTTTCGCGCACAGCATATATTCGACTGCGCCCGCTGACGTCTTCGCTACCGTTTCAGTCACTGACACCGACCTTCTTTTCGGGATCACGATCCCGTGTACTCCTGCGCACTCAGCAGTACGCATTATCGCTCCGAGATTGTGCGGATCCTCGAGTCCGTCAAGTATGATGATGAACGGATCTTCACCGCGCTGTGCAGCCCTGTCCAGTATATCGTCGACCGTGCAGTACCTGTAGTCCGAAACCACTGCGATCACACCCTGATGAGCGCCGCCCGATGCGGCCTTGTCCATCCTCGCCTTGTCGCTGTAGTAGATCGGTATATGCTTGTCCCTGGCTTTTGCCGCGATCTGTTTCACCGAACCTTCCGCGCCTTTCGCCAGCGTTATCTTCTCTATCTCTCTGTTGCCTTTCAACGCCTCCAGAACGGCGTTCCTGCCTATTATCGTTTCTGCCATGTTACCTCATTTCAGACCTGCCTGGAATATATCGTGAATCTGTATGAAATGCCCCTTTCCTGCTGAGGCTCGCTCTCCCATGTGACGTGCAGCCCTTTTGCATCGAGATCCGGGAAAAACCTGTCCGCTTCATACGCTTCATCGATCTTCGTCACATAAAACTCGTCGCAGTCGTCCATGAACTGCTCATAGACGTTCGCGCCTCCCGCGATGAACACCCTTTCCGTATCGAAAGCCTGCAGCTTTTCCATGACCTCATCCTTCGAACGACATATGATGCAGCCCTCCCGCGCAAAATCAGGATCTGTCGTCATGACTATGTTCGTCCTTCCGGGGAGCGGTCTGCCGCCCGGGAAAGAATCGAGCGTCTTTCGTCCCACCACGATCACATTTCCTGTCGTTTTTTCTTTGTAATATCTGAGATCACCCGGCAGATGCACCAGCAGATCTCCGTTTTTTCCTATCGCCCAGTTCCTGTCGACAACTACTATAGCTTTCATCTTATCTCCAGTCCTTATCCTTTCATCTATGACACCGGCTGCTCAAAAATCCGCGTTCTGCGCACCGGCAGATACATCATGCCGGGAACGCCCGGGCAAAACGGTCATGCACTTCGCCGGCATGCGCGCCGCACAGCAGATGTTCGCCGGCTCCAATGCTATATCGCGATCGGGATGTTTTTTATCTGAGGGTTTTTCTGATAATCCTCGATCTTTATATCATCCACCGTAAAGTCGTAGAAATCCTTCACGTCAGGGTTCAGGCTGAATCTCGGCGCCGGATACTGCGGCCGGGCGATCAGCTCTTTTATTATATCCACATGTCTGTCATATATGTGTGCATCTGCTATCACATGCACCAGCTCGCCAGGCTTGAGGCCTGAGACCTGAGCCATCATATACACGAGCACTGAATACTGTACCACGTTCCAGTTGTTCGCGGCAAGTATGTCCTGCGAACGCTGGTTGAGCACTGCGTTCAGCCTGTCGCCGGTCACATTGAAAGTCATGCTGTAGGCGCACGGCTCCAGTCCCATCTCCATCAGATCGTC
>CAKQIZ010000151.1 GCA_934247125.1 uncultured Clostridia bacterium | reverse complement strand
GTCTACGAAGTTCGCCATATAATTGGTAAGCTTTTCTACCTGTTGTTTTTTATCCATGATGTTGCCTCCTTATATATTTATTTACATTGTTTTTGGTTTTACGGGAAGAATGGAAATGCGATCGGCAGGATCACCATACTGACAATCGTTGCAATAACGATCAGCGGAAAACCTGATTTCACATAATCCATAAATTTATAGCCACCTGCGGTTACTACCATTGTGTTTGCCGGCATACCGATCGGTGTTGCGTATGCACAGGATCCGCCGATGACACACGCCATCAGAACTGCCCTCGGGTCTGCACCCATGCCCTGTGCGATGGACAGACAGATTGGGACCATCAGTGCCGTTGTCGCTGTGTTGGACATAAAGTTTGTCATCACACAGCACAGTAAGAATACAACCAGTGTCAGTACATACGGAGAAGGATTGGATCCCAGTGCTCCGATCACTTTATTTGCGATCTGCTCGCCTGCTCCTGTCTCTTGCAGAGCTGCTGCCAGAGAAAGGGTTCCTCCGAAAAGGAAGATGGTTTTCAGATCGATGGATTTCAGTGCCTCTTTTTCTGAGATGACACCAGTAAGGATGAGAACAATCGCTCCCAATGCACCGGACACATACAGCTTGATGCCAATCTTATCCTCAAAGATCATTGCAAGCAGTGTCAGAATCAGAACCACCAGGGAAGTCCACTGTTTCCATGCCGGAACCTGGCTGAAATCTTTCTGTGTGTCAAAGGTATCATCTCCGGATACCTCGTGATTCGGAAGGAGTTTGTATCCCACGGTTGCATAAAAGAGAATCCCTACCAGAAGGATCGGCAGACCGACGATGGCATATTCGAAAAATCCGAATTCCATGTTCAGCTCTTCCAGGGCTGCCTGTGCGATCAGGTTACCCGGTGCTCCGATCAGGGAGAGGTTTCCTCCCATGGCAGCTGCAAATACCAGCGGCATCAGCAGACGGGATCTTTTGTATCCTGATTTTGCAGCGATTCCGATCACAACCGGGATCAGAACTGCCGCGGTTCCTGTGTTGGATAACACCCCGCTCATCAATCCTACGATGACCATGATGGCTACGATCAGCATCCGCTCACTCTTCGCAAACTTTGATACGATCAGCCCCACTTTATTCGCCATTCCTGTCTCGAACAGTGCACCTCCCACGATAAACATCGACACAAACAAAATTACGTTGCTGTCGATAAATCCTGAAAATGCTGTCTTCGCATCCAATACTCCAGTGAGTACCAAACCGATACAGACGATCATAGAAGTCAGTCCGAGAGGAATCTTCTCCAGTACAAACATCACCACTGCAAATGCTAAAAACAACAGTGTTATGGTGGATGGACTCATTTGTAATTCCTCCTTATACCTTTTTCGTTTTTGCCCTTTTGCGGCATCCCACACCGCTTTGCCTTTTAGGTCTGGATGAACTACCGGACGTCCTCGCTTCATCGCTCCCTGTCATGCTTTCATTATATCCGGCACCCCCTGTTTTGTATATTTGCAAAAACTGATGGTAGTATAAAAAAAGATTAATACGAAGAGATATTTTGAGCATTTCAGACAAAATCATGGTATAATAAGAAGCAGTAAACACCGTTTTTTCAGCAATTATTACCAGTTTTATCAGCAAAAACTTCTTATTTTTTGCTCTGCATTTTTCTAGAAAACAAGGAGACTCCAACTATGAAACTGATTCAGTTAGAATATTTCTGCGCCGTCAGCCGCTACCACAGTATCACGCAGGCTGCCCAGAAGCTGTATGTCACACAACCGGCGATCTCCAGTGCCATCCGGGAACTGGAAAAAGAATTTTCCATCAACCTTTTTACCCGCTCTAAAAATCACCTGACACTGACCACCGAAGGGGAAGCTTTCTATCAGAAAGCCAGTACGCTGCTTGCAACGATTCACGAGACGGAATCTGAACTTTATGATCTCGGACATCAGGTAACACCGATCCGGATCGGAATCCCGCCATTATTAAGCACACTCTTTTTCCCGGAGATGCTTCTTCTCTTTCATCAGGAACACCCGGCGATTCCCGTGGAACTGCTCGAATACGGTTCGATCCGTGCTTCCCGGCTGGTACAGGAGGAAACACTTGATCTGGCACTTGTCAATATGAACTTTTATGAGATCGATAAACTGAATTCTTATGAGATGCTTTCCGACCAGATCGTTTTCTGTGTTTCGCCGGAGCATCCGCTCGCATCCTATAAAGAAGCGACAATGGAAATGTTAAAAGACGAACCTCTGATCATGTACAACACCGACTCGGTTCTGAATACAACCCTGCAGGCGCGCTTCGACAGCCTTCGGATCAAACCCAAGGTACTTTTAAGTGCCAGCCAGCTCTACACAATACATGACTTTGTAAAAAATCAGCTGGGAGGAGCTTTTCTTTACTCTTCCCTTATGGAAAATATGCCCGGATGTATCGGCATCCCGGTCACGCCCCTGATCCACCAGGAGATCGGTCTGATCTGGAAAAAGGGCAAATACATCAACAGCAGCGTGGA
>CAKQIZ010000150.1 GCA_934247125.1 uncultured Clostridia bacterium | reverse complement strand
ACAGAACACAGGAGGAACAACAAATGAAAGAATCGATCATACGTGAACTTTACGAAGACGCAGTATCAAGGGCAGAATTGATCATGCCGGAAGGGATCAGGTATCAGACCTGCTGTGAAAGAAAAGAAGCAGCCGAGCAGCAGTTCAAAGAAACACTTTCAGCTCACCAGAGAGAACTATTCGAAAAATTCCTGGCAGCGCAGGCCAGCGTACGGAGCATAGAAGATGAGGAAAACTATCGACAGGGAGTATCGCTTGGGGTAAGGATAACGGCAGAAGCGTTTGTGGCAGAATAAATAGTAGATAAAAGATCTTATTGTGTTATAATATATATGAATCAGAAGAATGGCATATCGATGGAACAGATCATTGATTTGTTTATATAGGTAGATGCTATAGGAAATATACATTTGATTTCAAATAATAATTCCGATCGTAAAAAGGCGAAGAGATGAATGATAAAAAAGCAATATGTAAAAAATGCATATTGCAAATTCAGATAAAACGGTGAGCTCAATCGGAGTTTAAGGAGGGAACAATATGGTAAGCAAAAGCTGGAAAACGTTTCAAATCATTCAATTTATATTTTTCTTACTTGTTAGTATTTTCTTGTTTACAAGAACAGTAGACGGACATGGTGCTGTACAGACACTAGAAGTAAAGCTGATTAGTTTTGCTGTATGGGGGATTTTTTATCTGGGCGTATTAGCAATAGAGTGGTTGGTTTACTTTATTGTACGACGTTCTAAATATTAACTTCCAGTTTGTGCGTTACATGAAATAAAAATTTAATATAGCAAACCAGGCAGTCAGTCAACGCGACCGGCTGCTTTTTATATACCATAAATCATAGAAAGAAAGGCAGGTGATGGTATGGCAGGGAAGTTTCAGCTCATTACGGAGCTTTATGCGGAGGCGGCAGGGGAAGTGAGTCGTGACAGGGAGGCATGGAAAGGATTCCTGACATCAGCTGGATTCAACTACAGGCTGAGGTTCGATGAGCAGCTCCTCATATATGCACAGAGACCGGATGCATCTGCCGTTCTTGAGATGGAAAAATGGAACGTGATGTTCCGCAGATGGGTCAACAGAGGAGCAAAGGGGATAGCGGTATTCGATGACAGCGATCAGAAAAGTTCAGGCATCAGATACTATTTCGATATCTCGGATACTCACGAGGGAAAGGATGCGGTCAGGGTCCCGGTATGGAGCATGAAGGCAGGATATGAGCAGGAGGTGATCGATGCTCTGGTATCGGCTTACGGCTCTTTGGAGAACGCTGAAAACATTTACTCTGCGGTCATAAGTGCAGGAGAAAAGGCAGCAGAGGAAAGCTATGGAGAGTATTTTGAGATGCTCAGGAGCACAGGTGAAGAGAATCGTCTTGCAGACCTTGGTACAGATGATCTCAGGGTCGCTTTCAGGACTCTGATTTCTGAAAGTGTATCATATATGATCGGAAAGAGGCTTGGAATAGATATGCCGGAGACGGAATATGATTTTGAGGATCTCGGTATATTCGATACGGTAGAGAGTCTGAACATACTGGGTTTTGCGGTAAGTGATACAGCAGAGCAGGGACTTTCCGAGATCGCAAAGACGATAAGGAGCCTTGAAAGGAAAGATCGCACATTTGCAAGGCAGGATGCCGGGATATATAATGCTGAAAAAGAAGAGGATGAAGGGAGGAAAAGCGATGAGCATAACATATACGAGGGAAGGGGATCAGATGATCCCGGATCTGGTGCTTTTGGAGGGGCAGATGGAAGCTCAGGGGATATGGGCGATCAGGAGGAGGAACTTCCTGAAGGAGGAGTGCAGACCAGTCTACTACAGCATGATGACTTCCGGACGGCTGGCAGCGCATCTGGCAAAGACACAGCAGGAGGCAGAGGAGATGATGGAGCTGCTTTGTCAGCAGATGGCAGAGCGGGAGCACGTCACAGAGGAGCTGAAAGAGGCCGATCCGATGAAGTGGACAGCCCTGATGAACAGCATCAGAGCATCGGCGGAGGAGATAGTAAAGAGCGAACTAATACAGATTTAGAAAACCGCGGAGCGGAGGCAGATGATCTTCCGCTCTTTTCTTTTGCCCGGGATCTGCGGAAAGAGGAAACTGAGCAGGAGTCTGCAGCTGAAGGCAGGGAGCCTGTATCTTTGCCGGAGCACCAAATATCGGGCGATGCTCCCGAAGAACTTTCAGGAGAAAAGAAAAACTATCAGATATATGAAGACCCGCAGCCGACAGGTAAAAAGCAGCGTTTCAGGCAGAACATCGAGGCGATCAGGCTTCTGAAAATGCTGGAGGCTGAGGGCTGGTATGCAGAAAAAGGTGAGCAGGAGATACTTGCAGGGTATGCAGGATGGGGCGGGATACCGGAGGCTTTCGATCCTGCGGACAGCAGGTGGAGCACGGAATATGAGGAGCTGAAACAGCTCCTTACAGAAGAGGAATATACAGCAGCAAGAGAATCGACTCTGACCGCCTTTTACACACCGAAAGCTGTGACAGATGCAGTATATAAGGTGCTGAGCCAGATGGGAT
>CAKQIZ010000149.1 GCA_934247125.1 uncultured Clostridia bacterium | reverse complement strand
CATCCACCCTGGCCGGGATTTTGATTGCAATAATCATGTTGTCTTCGTCCCGGTCAACGGTGCCGTAGTCAACTACCAGCATCCGCTTTACTTCATCATTGGAAATTCCACGGGCTTCTGCAATCGCCGTCACCAAAACGTGAAAGTAAGCGTTGGCATCCAAACTGCGCTTTTTACGCCACTTCTTCACCGTGAGCTCGATGTCCGCTCCCTTGAGGGCATCAAAGCCCTCTCGGAAGTCGGAATCGATTTCAACGGTGATGCGCTGCTTACGGTTCCAGCCGATGGAGAAATCAATCAGCCGACCTTTCATAGGGCTTTCCAGTGCTGCTTATATGTTTCAAGCAGCCCTTTTTCCGTCAGCCAGAGGACAAAATCTCCAACGATAACGGTAATATCCGCCACCTCGTCCCGGCGATAGTGCTCCTGATAGACTTCCTTTCCGTTGCTTATCAGGTAAACGAAATCATTAGCCTCCGGCACCAGCTCGAAGTACATCGGGTGCTGGGTCGAATTGAAGAACTTTCCCCGCTCGTAGCTGCCGGAATACTTAATATCGTAGATGGTTCCAGCTTTCAGGGCATCCAGCCGCCCATACAGCACAAAGGTTATGCCGTACACCTCAACAACTTTTCTCGACCGGTGCTGCAACGATGCCCCCCGGACAATGTTGGCGATTCTGCCCGCTGCATCAAACCATTCAGGATTCTTTTTCATGCCGGCGGCATCCTGCCGGACAATCGCCGTGACCAAATCCTCAAAGTCTATGCCATTCTGCATGGCCTCTGTAGTCTGAGTAGGCTCCCGGCGAAGAACCTGCAGAAACTCTGCAAACGAATCTCGGGTGGATGTTGCGTCCTCATAGGGGCTTTCCTGTATCGCATAAAGCCAGGATGACAGCAGCGAATGCGTCATTAAGTACCGCTCCATCATTTTGCCTCCGGTGCAGGGGTATACTCTTTCAGCACCTTGTCGTAAAACAGGTTCAGATTCTTAATCTGACCATTGAATGCCACTGCAAGTTCCTTCTCAGAGGTCAGTGCGTGTTTGATGGCTTTCATCTTCGGCATTGCTGCATTTGCGGTTGCTGCGTCCACAATGGTAGCAATGACCTGGTAGCCAGCTGTCATAGCCTCGTCATAGGCTGCCCTTTCCGCCGCTGCCCTGGCTGCCTCCTGAGCAGAAACCTCGTTGTACTTGGCAAACAGTTTTGTCAGGAAATTGTTGGTTTTTCCGGGTTCCAGCTCCGGGATGGTATAAACGCCGTGGATGCCGCGGGTGCCCTTGGCAAAGTAGCGCTCGCAGTTGGAGAATCCGATGGTACGCTGATTTCCCCGCATTTCCATAAAGCCGCCCAAGTCCATCACTTCCCACACGGCGTTTTTAGCGCCGCCCTCTGCCTTGATGCGGAGCTTTGTATCGTCACCATCCTTGTCCTCCACAGTGTGAAACACAATGACAATGTTCTTGTCCAACTGATAGATGATGTGGTCCATAAACCGCTGGAACTCCTTGCCAAGCCACCCGTAGCCCTTTAGGCTCAGACTCCCATCTTTTTGCCCATACTTCGGTTCGATGACACGCCCATACTGCCCCATGATGGCCAGCAGCTTTCCACCGGTATCGATGACGATGGTTTCAAAATCGGCCAGGTTGGCACGGACGGCTTGCAGCTCCATTTCGTTGCAGTCCATACCCAAGTCCTTCCGCAGCTCTGCATAGTCTCTGGGCTGGGTAACACCAACGGCCAGGTTCAGGACTTCCCGGTTAATGCGCTCAGCGGACAAGTCCACATCGATGTACAGTGGCTTCGGCGCAGAAAGTGCCAGCGTGGTTTTGCCAATGCCAGGGAAACCGGCAATCAGAATACGAACTTTCTTGCCTGCAAAGGTCATGGTTTCAGGTTTTACAATCATGTTTATTCTCCTTCCAGTACCGCTTCTGCGGTTTTCACTTTGTAATTAAGCGCTTCGGCGATTTCTTCCGCCGATTTGTACTCCTCCAGCTGAGACATGAAGCAGGAATCGCATACTTCCTCCCCATCCAGAAAGAAAACCTTTTCATCTCCGAACAGGACACAGCCGCAACCGGTACATTCAACTCCCGGTCGAACCGGCTTTGGATAGCCGGTAAGAAGTGCATTGGTGATATCCGGGTGCTCAAGGATTTCCATACTTCTCAATCATCCTTCCTATGTAGGCGTCAACCTGGGCAGCGACCCAGTCCTGCGTTGTCTCATATCCATCCAAACGGATGTAGTGTTGCAATGTCTCATACTTCCGCTCAGACAGCCGCCCGGAGACTTGCCGTGTCAATTTATGGCGAAAGCGCTTCTTCGGTTTCTGCGGCTCTTGCGGGGCTTCCTGCTGCTGTGCTTTTTCCGCTTCAACAGCCATATCCCGCAGGGTTTCATACCCGGCAGGATGCAGCACACAGCCGTATTTTTCCGGCTTGCTGCACTTGGAGAGCACAGTCTTGTCAAAGCTGGGGAACATCCCTTGCATCAGCGCTACCGTATCTTGGGGCTTCATTTCCAGCAATCCAAGCGCATTTTTTAGGTCATGTGCCTTGACAGCCGCATCAAAAGCCTGTAAAATACAGGTATGGTTTTTAGCCTTGGAGTCGTCC
>CAKQIZ010000148.1 GCA_934247125.1 uncultured Clostridia bacterium | reverse complement strand
AGGGAGGCCATAGAAGCGTGCAACAGCGAGTTTTCCAGAAACGGGCTCAGAGTCCTGGCCTTTGCATATAAAGCTGCGGAAAACGATACAACGCCGGGAGTGGACGATGAAAACGATCTTGTGTTCCTGGGGCTGATATCGATGATGGATCCACCTAGAGAGGAATCGAAGGCGGCCGTCGCCGAGTGCGTCGAAGCCGGGATAAAGCCGGTGATGATAACGGGAGATCATCGTGTCACTGCGGCGGCGATAGCGAAGAAGATCGGGATACTGAAGGACGAGTCAGAGGCGTGCGACGGTGCGTCGATCGACGGCATGAGCGACGAGGAGCTCAGGGATTATGTGGAGAACATATCCGTGTATGCCAGGGTGTCGCCTGAGCACAAGATAAGGATCGTCAGAGCATGGCAGGAAAAGGGCAACATCGTTGCGATGACAGGCGATGGTGTAAATGATGCGCCTGCGCTCAAGCAGGCTGACATAGGCGTTGCGATGGGGATAACGGGCAGTGAAGTCGCAAAGGATGCAGCTGCGATGGTGCTGACTGATGACAACTTTGCCACTATAGTCAAGGCGGTAGAAAATGGAAGAAATATATATAAGAATATCAAGAATGCGATACAGTTTCTGCTGTCAGGCAATTTCGGCGCGATACTGACCGTGATGTACGCATCTGTGCTGGCGCTGCCGGTACCGTTCGCTCCTGTGCATCTGCTTTTCATAAACCTGCTGACGGACAGTCTGCCGGCAATCGCGCTGGGACTGGAGCCTCACAGCAGAGAAGTGATGGATGAGAAGCCGAGACCGGCTGATGAGTCGATACTGACGAAAGATTTCCTGCTCAGGATAGTCTTCGAAGGACTGTCGATATGCGTGATGACAGTTATCGCATTCCTGATCGGCCTGAACGGCTGGTTCACGGCAGGCTCGCTCGGAGGAAGCGCACTGCTGGGAAGCACCATGGCATTTGGCACGCTGTGCAGCAGCAGACTTTTCCACGGATTCAACTGCAAGTCTGACAGACCTGTGATCTTCACGAAGAAATTCTGGAACAACAGATATCTGATCGGGGCATTTTTCCTTGGTATGATACTGATAACGCTCGCGATCGCATGTCCTGGTCTGGATCACGTGTTCAAAGTACAGTCGCTCGGACTGCCGCAGCTGCTGACGGTATACGGACTGGCATTCCTGAACTTACCGGTGATACAGCTGATGAAGTTCGTGCGGGCGAAGGTGAGGAAATAAGGCTCTTTAAATAAATAATGATATAAACTGCACGCTGAGGCAGTCATGCGATCGCATTGCATTGACCTCGAGGTGCAGTTTTTTTGTTGTTAAAGGGATGGAGGGTGACGTCGTGGTGTTGTGGCATGGTGATGTTATGGCATGGTGATGGCTGGGTACCAAAAGGAGACTGCCGGCAGCAGATTTTTGGTAAAATACACCCCTGCAGTAGCAGTACAGGAACGTGTGTTTACCAAGAAGTCGATCCGATGACATTGATTTTGGTATTTTTTCTTATGGAAAGGCTCATTTTTCCTTTGATCTTTGCTAAAAAGGTGCAGCTGAAATTTGATTCTTGGTAAAGAGGCTCGCTGAAAATGCTTATTTTGCAGGAAAACTGCTAAAATAAAAGGCTCTGATGTGGAATTTTGGTAATGGCGGCTGCTGTTGAACATGCCAAAGAAGTCTTTGCTTAGATAGAATCAAGGATATATATTAGAGGCGCCATTGACATATATTTATATTTATATATTTATCGTTTGAGTGCATTTTTTACTTGTACTGATGCCTGGAAAATGATTTCTTTTTCTTTCACAGTGCAGTCTTCCATGAGATCTCTGAAGTCTTTGTCGAATGCTTCATAGCTTGCTTCTATATTATCGTGCAGCAGGCTGTCGACCGTCGTGTGCAGAGCGTTCGCTATCTGTATCAGAGAAGGCAGGCTCACTTTGGTTTTGCCGCTTTCTATATGGCTCATATGAGATGTGGACAGATCAGTCATTTCAGCAAGCTTTTCCTGAGTGATTTTTTGTCTTTTCCTAGCCTGTTTTATTCGGTTGCCAATCGCCTTGTAATCCGGCTCTAATCCTGATCCCATAAGAACTCCTTCAAATAAATGGTGTAGAAGAAAATATTGAGCATGCATTCGATTTAACGCAAGAATCTGCAAAATGTGGACACCCGGAATCTGCAAGAGAACTTGGGAGAATGTACTACTCTAAAGGATATGGGATCCAGGATTATGATGCAGCCAGATACTGGTTCAAAAGAGCAGTGCGGCTGGGAGACAAGGAGGCTGAGGGCTGGTTAAAAACAATAGAAGAGATGCGTGTCATTATAAATGGTGAAAGTTTATAGGAATACTATGAATGATAGTACATGAATACTACTTGCAGGGTTTTAAAACATATTTTATAAAAATTACAGAACTTCGTGATATTCACAAATGACTGGTAAAACGACAAAATATTACGAAAATTATAAATAAATGATTATTTACAATATATTTTTTTATGGTATATTAATATATAAAATATAGTGCTGCGTATCGAAAAGGCTTTCAGGTACAGCATCAAAACATGGGATCTCCGGAAGAAGCCGGTGTTGAAAAGCGAGGAATGATATAAAGTA
>CAKQIZ010000147.1 GCA_934247125.1 uncultured Clostridia bacterium | reverse complement strand
CGTCAGCAGGGATTGGGTGCGTCGTCTGGAAATATTCTTCCAAATGAGCATAAACATGTTTGTTTCAGTCCTCTTTTCTTTCTTGTTGACAGGGGAAGTTTGCGTTCCGGAATCCGGCTAGCTCCCGGACTTCCGAAATTTCCAGTGCCAGAGCATCCTCCGGCGATGCGGCGGGGTCAAGCTGCTTCAGCTGCTGCCATGCCAGATACCGTGCCACAGACAGCCCCGCCTCCTGGGCGGCGCGGACGGTGGCTGCGTCGGTTTGACAGCAGTACACCATATCGTCTCCGGCAATGACAAAGGCACGGCAAACCATCTTGTCCAGCATCTGCTCGGCGTGGGCCTCGGTGCCGCCGCCTACCATGGCGATGGATACCAGCTTGCCCTGGGCCAGATAGGGGGCCATTTCGTCGCTGATGAGAATTCGGCTCATAGCCTGCTCATAGGGCATTCCGGAAACGTCCAGATGGCGACAGACGGCTTTGCCGTCGGCATTCACGCCTTTCAGGCGGATCACCCGATCCAGTGCGTTGACCGAAAGCTCCAGAGAGGGATTGACATCCAGGCGGATGCTGGACAGGGGCGTGAACCAAAGTCCGGTTCCGCCGATGACCAGGGCCAGAGCCGCAAGGCTCCCGGCCAGCCGTTGGCGATGGCGGCGCAGCTGATACAGATTGCGCCCGTAGTCAAAGGTCTTGCTGCGAATGTTGGCTTTTGCCTTTCGTTTCAGTGCTTGATCGGCGTGCAGGGGTTCCAGGGCTTCTCTGATTTTATTCTCCAACAGCCTCACCTCCCAGAGTTTCCTTGAGCATTTCCTTGGCTCTGCGCAGAAGAGTGTATACGGTGTTGGTATTTTTGCGGAGGATCCCGGCAATTTCCGGGGCAGTATACCCTTCATAATAGTGCAGATAGAGAATATCCCGGTATTTCTTCGGCAGCGACCAAAGGGCCTCCATAACAGCATAGCCGGATTCATCCGCCTGGGGGGCGTAGGCAGTGTACTCCTCCAGAGAGATGACATTCCGCCGGGAAAAGCTTTTCAGCAGATCCCTGCAGCTGTTGATGGTCACCCGAATGAGCCAGGCCTTTTCGTGTTCGCTGCTGGCAAAGGGCTGGGTGCTGAGGGTGTATTTCAGAAACACATTCTGAAAGATATCCTCGGCATCTGCTTCATTTTTTAGATTCACCATGCAAAGACGCAGAACCATGTCGGAATACTGGTCAATGGCGCGATTTACTTCTGCTTCCGAACGCATCGTGTTTCCCTTCCATGGGCAGGCGCAGACCACTGCGTGACCCATTTGCCAATAATACGACCCAAAAGGCCAAAACCATTCAGGAAATACCATATCATTAAAAAATTTTTCTGTCCAATAAGATAATACAATAGACCGCTGTCTACTTATTACAATCGTAGATAAAACGGCCCTAAGAACGGAAAAATCCCCACCTGCTGGGCAGGTGGGGCGGAAACGCTGGGAAGTGCTTGCTGGTTTTATCAGATAGACCCTAAGTGCGCAGAGTGGCCCGAAGACGGGAGGGGATCAGCAGCAGATCCAGGGCATCTTCAATGGAGGTGACCACCACATCGGTGTGCAGCAGCAGACTGCCGCAGCAGCCCTCTTTGCCCATGACGCAGATGGACAGGTCACAGACATCGGACATGAGAATATCATTAAAGCCGTTGCCGATGCACACCACGCCGCCCTGGCGCGTCAAGGCCTCCTGGGCTTTGATCCTACCCACCTGGGAGGTGGGGAAGGTCAGGACGGTCAAGGGCAGTCCGGCGCATTTCTGGGCGGCGGTGCCATGGGTATCGGCGGTGATGACACAGATGCTGAGGGAACGGCTCAGCTGTTCCAGCCGGGGAGCGATCCCGGGAAGGATCTCGCCGTCCTGGGCGATGGTTCCGTTGTAATCCAGGATCAAATGGGACAGGCAGAGTTCTTCTCTGCCGGGAATGGGGATCTGGAGCATGGGATTCCTCCTGTGTATATACTATATAATATATTAAACATATCAGAATTCCAACATTTGTCAAGTCCTGCTGATGCTTGCGAAGACATAAGGGCGGCTTATCAAGAAAGCTGATAAGTCGATCGGGATTGATATGGAATCAGTATTTTACATTTTCCGATTCTTGTGGTATCTTATTAGCAGCACAGATCACAGATGATTTTGCCAGCTTCGTCTATGATCATAAAACGGTGTGAAAATGCTATGTCACCTCCATCCTTTTATGTAAAAGCCGCCCGGTCCGGGGCGGCTTTTTCATTTCCCAAAATCGCAGTTCCTAGGCCTTAGTAGAGCGTATCCTTTAAAACTTTAAAACCTTATTCGTGCAACGAAATTTTTGCGCCGGTAATTCGGCGGCACAGACCGTGTAGGGGCGGCTATCAGCCGCCCGGTTGTTTCCCCAACGGGGAAACAACGTCGGCGCAATGCGCCGACAATGCAATATCGAACATTATACAGTGAAATTCGGCGGTACAATGTCAAAACATGGAATATTCGCAACATTGTTACATCACCCGGCCAATACGATTCTGCCCAAAAATATGTTACGTTGGCGGGCGGATGATATCCGCCCCTACATGGCGTATGCCACCGAATTACCGAGCGGAAATTTCGGTGCGCTAA
>CAKQIZ010000146.1 GCA_934247125.1 uncultured Clostridia bacterium | reverse complement strand
GGCAACTCGCATCTCGGACATGTTTTCACCAATGACCCCGAATCGCCAAACGGAGTGCGGTACTGCATCAACAGTGCGTCTCTTCGCTTTGTTCCTTATGCAAAGATGAAAGCTGAAGGTTACGGGTATCTTCTGTATCTTTTTGAGTAAAGGACAGATGATCCGTCTGTTATCCGCCATTAAAAACGTCATGAAAAAACAGAGAGCCCTCCGCTCGGAAAATCGACGTATCATAAAAACGTCATCTCCGATCGGAGGACTCTTTCAGTAAAAATCCTGCATCTTATATTTATTTGTATCCTCAGCGTCCGAATCTGACGATCATCTTCGTACCGATCCCGTCTGCGCTTTCTACTTCTATCGTACCGCCCATCTGTGCAACGGCGTGTTTCACGATCGAAAGGCCGAGACCTGTGCCGTCCACCTGCTGGTTGTGACTTTCGTCGACACGGAAGAATCTTTCGAAGATCCTGTCTCTGAACTCGAACGGTATACCGATGCCGGTGTCTTCGACTGAAAGCTCCGCACCTTCGTGCAGATCCGATACCTTCACGATGACCGAACCGTTCTCGCGATTGTACTTGATCGCATTGTCACAGAGATTGTAGATGATCTCGCTGCAGAGCGACGGGATACCGTGTATCTTCGCATGGCTTCCTTCCAGATACATGCTCACTCCCTTTTCCTCGGCTTTCATGGAAAGCCTTTCGATCACGTCTTTTGCGCTTTCCATAAGATCCACTTCTGAAAACTCCTCCGGAAAAGAATTCTCATCCAGCCTGGAGAGCTTGATGATGTCATCGATCAGCGTGATCATGTGGCCGGATTCATCTCTTATCGTCCTTCCGAAATCTCTCACATCCTGCTGTTTGACGATACCTTCCGCCATCATGTCGGAGACGCCGTATATCGTCGTCAGCGGCGTTTTCAGTTCATGCGAAACGTTCGATGTGAATTCTCTGCGCAGTTTTTCGCGCTGTTCTTTCTCCGTCACGTCCATGATTATGATGACCGCTCCGACAACGCTGCCGTTTTCCGTTACAGGATTGGCGATTATGTTGTAGTATCTGTTTTTCAGCTCGAGCGGCTGCTGGCTGTTTTTACCTGAAAGCGCCTCTTCTGCGGCTGTCCTGAATCCGGTGCTCCTGTTTAGCTCAAATGCCGAATGCGGCTCTTCCGTGTCTGTGTCTCCGAGAAGTCTTAAAGCCGCAGTATTGTATGAGAGTATCTCCATCTTTGTATCGATCAGCAGGAATCCTTCGCTCATATTCTCCGTTATCGCCATGAATTCCTTCTGTCTTCGCTTCATCGCCTCTAGCTGCATATCGATGCGCCTGTTCTGCTCTCTGATCTTCGTCACGAGCGGCGCGAGCTCAGGATAAGGCTCTTCTGCATCAGGGTCTTCAGGATCCAGCGCATTGACGGGAGCTGTTATCCAGGATGCGACCTTTTTCGATACGATGTATGCGAGTATTATCACTGCTGTCAGTATCACCAGAAACGGCGCAAGCATACCTCTGAGCATCATGCTCACCATGCTCTGCTGCTGTGCGATCCTGATGACATCACCGTTATCCAGCAGCTTTGCATAATATATGGTCCTCGTCGAAAGCGTGTCCGAATATCTCACTGCAAAAGCCTCGCCGTTTTTCTCCGCCTTTGCGATCTCCTCTCTGCTTCCGTGGTTATCCATGTCTGCAGCATCCTTGTATGAATCGAAGAGCACACTGCCATCCTGTGCGATCAGCGTGATCCTGTTCTTTACATTCTTTACATCATAGAGTCCTGAAACATCGTTTTCTGCGATCTGTGCGACGAAATTCCCTTCTTCTTTCAGCTCATCCTCTATGATCTTTCCGAAGTATCCGTGCAGCACGTATGATACGCACAAAATGCAGACCAGAAGTACTGCAGCCGATACGGCAAGGATGCTCCTGAATATCTTTTTACTCATCACTTCCTCCTATCTTGTATCCCAGGCCGCGCACCGTCCTGATCAGGCTGCCGGCCTCACCCAGCTTGGAACGGAGAGTCCTGATATGTACATCGACAGTGCGGTTTTCCCCGTCGAACTCATATCCCCATATCCTGGAAAGGATCTCGTCTCTCGTGAGCACTATCCCCTCATTTCTGAAGAGCAGGCAGAGAAGTTCGAATTCCTTGAAAGTCAGCGTGATGTCTCTGCCGTTCACTTTTACGATATGCTTCGACGGACAGAGATAAAGATCACCTTTCCTGTACTCCACAGGATCGCTGCTCATGCCGCTTCTCCTGAGCAGAGCCTTGATGCGTGAGACCAGCTCCATAGTGCCGAATGGCTTTGCGACATAATCATCTGCACCGCTGTCGAGCCCCACCACCTTGTCGTACTCTGTGCCTTTGGCAGTCAGCATTATCACAGGAAGCTCCTTTGTAGCGCTGTCTGCTCGTATCTTTTTCAATATGGAAATGCCGTCCTCTCCGGGCAGCATTATGTCAAGCAGCAGGAGACTCGGTTTCTGCTTTTTCATTGCGTCCCAGAATTTTTCCGGTCGGTCGAAGCCTTCTGCATCAAGCCCGGTATTCTTCAGCGCATAGATCACAAAATTCCTTATGTTGTTGTCATCTTCAAGAAAATATATCATATCGTTTCCTTTTCCTGCTGTTCACTGACATGCTTT
>CAKQIZ010000145.1 GCA_934247125.1 uncultured Clostridia bacterium | reverse complement strand
GTGGGGCAGTAACCCCGAGTTTTCAGACCACGAAGCATCCTGAGGCTCTGATTTGTGGCCGAAGGATGCGCTTGGCCTCCGCGGTAGCTAGTGGCTGTCGGCACTGCCGACCGGCCTGCCCTTTTTCAGTTTACCTGCCGGGCGCGCGCAGCTCTTCCTCCAGCGCGGCGTAAAACCGGCCGATGTGCAGGCCGTCCACCAGCGCGTGGTTAGCAAGCAGCGACACGGGCATGGTGACCCGTTCGCCCTCCTGCGCGTATTTTCCCCAGGTGATGCGCGGGTTGCTGTCCGCGGGCACGGGCGTGGGCAGCTCGAGCGACACGTACCGCACCCAGGGCAGGCAGGAGACGAACAGCAGGTCGGTTTCGTCCTCGGCATAGCCCTCCGGCTCGCGCTTGGCGCGCTCGTGGCGCTCGGCCGCCTGCTTGAGATACTCCTTGAAGGGCAGCATGCAGTTCACCCGGCAAAAGCCATAGCTCCCGTCCGGCCGCAGCACGGTATGCGAGGTATCGCAGCGCTCATACTCGCGCACCTCATCGTCGACAATCCGCCTGCGCAGCTCGGGCACCGCGTTGGCCGCGCGCCCGGCGCAGTACAGAAAGCTCAGGAAAAACGACTGGCCGCTCTCCCTGCATCCCTTCAGCAGGCCGGTCACGTCCACCATCACCGTCGTGCCCACATAGGGATTCGCCATCGCGCGGAAGTAGTCAAAATGCGCCTTTCGCGGATTGTTTTGCATGTCTATCACACGATAATTCATCCGTTTTTCCTCCCTCAAAATGCCTCAGCGATCCTTTGGCGCGCGCACGATCACGCGCATCACCAGCATCACCACGCCGAAGAGCACGCCGCCGACCGCCCAGATGATCCAGCTGTATCGCGGGTTGCCGTTGCCGCTCGGGCCGAAGGTGTACAGCAGGAACACCGCCGTCACCAGCAGCCAGTAGCCGCCGCTCACCGCGCCCAGCAGGCCGCTTTTCGCCTTCTGCGGGCGGGTATATTCGCCCTCCTCCAGCAGCTTGTCCATCGCCGCGCGGCAGGTGCCGCCGTACACGAACGCCCCGACGCCCGCGCCTGCGATCACCAGCAGCGCGCCGACCGCGCCCACGTAGAGAATATCGCTCCCCTTCACGCAGACCGCCGCGAACAGCGGCAGCGCCGAAAGGATGCACAGCACCGTGCCCAGCATGTTCAGCCGGTTATACGTGTCCTCGAACGCCTTCATGCGCTCGCGCACCATGCCGGACACGCCGTACTCGGTCTCAAACGGCTCCTTTTCCAGATACGCGTACCCCTTCGACCGGGACGCGCAGCTCAGAAACAGCGCCACGCCCGCCGCCGCACACAGCAGCAGCACGCACAGGCCGATGCCCGCCGCCGCATCCTCGGTCAGGTGATAGCGCGCACTTTCGCTCATCGCGGCCAGCACCATCAGTGCGACCGGCGAGATCACGCACAGGAACGTCGCCAGCGCCATCCGGGGCGCGGCTGCGCGGCGAAGCGAAAGGTAGGCCGACGCCTCCTCCATCGACACCCGGCGCAGCTTTTCGCCCTCCTCCGCCGAGGACGCGGCCTGCGCCTCCTCCATCTCGTCCTTGAGCAGGTAGTCGGTCGTCACACCGAACAGGCGGCTCATCTGCAGCACCCTGTCCAGATCGGGCACCGACTGCGCGCCCTCCCACTTGCTCACCGACTGCCGCGTCACGTTCAGCTGCGCGGCCAGCTCCTCCTGAGACCACCCGGCCTTTTTGCGAAGGGAAACGATTTTGTCCGCCAGAATCATAGGAAAACCTCCTGTGTGTCGAGGCGCTCTGCACGCCTCCTGATGTGCCTATCATACGACTTTTCACGGTTGCATACCAGCGATTGGGCCTGGAAATGTGTCAACCGGCGGTTGCGAAGGCACTTTTCGGGGTCAGACGGGCCGTTTTTCCCACTCCGCACGCGAAATTACGTACACCGCGGTCACCTCGCCCTCGTCGTCCGAATACTCCTCCGCGAAGCGCATGCCGCACGCGCGGGCCGTGGCACTCGAGGCAACGTTCGCCTTTCTCATGTAGGAATACACCCTGCCGAAGGGCGTGTGCTCGAACGCCCAGTCCCGGCAGGCGCGCGCCGCCTCCTTCGCGTACCCCTGCCGCTGGCAGTCCCGCCGCACATGATACCCGATCTCCGGGCGAATCACCCCGTGAATGCGCTGCATCGTCAATCCGCAGTCGCCGATCATCTCGCCGGTATCTCTGCGCACCATCGCCCACAGGCCGAAGCCCAGCGTCTCGCAGCGCTCCCGGTTGCAGGCGATCCAGTTTTTCACCCGCGCCTCGTCAAAGGTATAGGGATAGTGCCGCATGATGTCCGAATCCGCCAGCACGCGATAGAGCGCCCCGAAGTCCTCGGGAACCATCTCCCGGAATATCAGCCTTTCCGTCTCCAGAACCATGCGTCCGCCTCCTTTAAATTACACGTGATTTGCAACACGTGATATTATACCTGATTCCGCCCCAGCCTGTCAAGCGGCGCATAAGGAAAGCCCCCTCGCCCTTTCAGGCAAAGGAGCATCAATCACGAGCGCACAGGCCCGGACGGCAAATATCAGTCGGCACTGCCCGCTCCGTAACCCTCGCGGGACGACCGCCTCGAGTTTTTGAAACCGCGAAGAATCTGGAGGCTCTGATTTAT
>CAKQIZ010000144.1 GCA_934247125.1 uncultured Clostridia bacterium | reverse complement strand
TGACCGCCGCCTACTACGGCAGCGGCAAACAGCTGCTGGATTTTAACGATGTCAGCGTACACACCGCCAAGGACACCCTGTGCGAGATGCACACCGCCGGTGTACTGGCGGGCGAGGCAGATAAAATCCTGCGCGGTACCGTGGATTTTCAGCGCGGTGCCGTGAACGGTGTCGGCCACGAAAGCGAGGACGTGCTGCTGTTCAGCCCGCATGTGCGCAACCGCACCGCACCGCTGATCCTCTGCGGTGAGGAGCGGGTCGAGGGGCAGCACGCCGCCAGCGTGGGGCGTCTGGACGAAGCCAAACTCTACTACCTGCGTTCGCGCGGGCTGAGCGCCGCACAGGCGCGCCGCCTGATGGTGGACGCCCGCTTTGCCCCCGCCATCGAAAAACTGCCCGGTGAGGCACTGCGGCAGGAGGTACGCCACTTTGTGGCAGAAAGGCTGGATGCGTATGAACCCTTGGATCGCTGATTTTCCGATTTTGGCGGCGGACGAAAACGGCAATCGCCTTGTCTATCTGGACAGCGCCGCCACCACCCAGCACCCCACCCAGGTGCTGGATGCCGTGGCAGACTACTACCGCCGCGATAACGCCAACCCCCACCGCGGTGTGTATGAGCTGGCGATGCGCGCCACCGATGCGCACGAAAATGCACGCCATACCGTGGCAAAATTTTTCAACGCGCAGGATGACGAGATCGTCTTTACCCAAAACACCACCGAATCGCTCAATCTGGTGGCTTACAGCTACGGGCTGCACTTTCTGCACGCGGGGGACGAGATCGCCCTCTCGGTGGCAGAGCATCACTCCAATCTGGTGCCGTGGCAGCGGGTCGCCGCCGCTACGGGGGCAAAGCTCGTGTATCTGTACCCCGACGAGGGCGGGCACCTGACCGAGCAGGAGCTGGACAAAAAAATCACCGACCGCACAAAGCTTGTCGCTGTGGCGATGGTTTCCAACGTGCTGGGGCTGCGTGCCCCCGTGGAAAGCATCGTGCGGCGCGCCCACGCCGTGGGGGCGGTGGTCGTGCTGGACTGCGCCCAAAGCGCACCGCACGTTCCCGTGGACGTCAAGGCGCTGGATGTGGATTTTGCCGCCTGCTCCGCCCACAAGCTGTACGCGCCCATGGGCGTGGGTGCCTTGTACGCCAAGCGGGCGCTTTTGGACAAAATGCCCCCGTTTTTAAGCGGCGGCGATATGATTGCCGCCGTACATGAGCAGACGGCCACCTACGCCGAAGGCCCCCGCAAGTTTGAGGCCGGCACCCGCAACGTCGGCGGCGAGGTCGGCTTTGCCGCCGCGCTGGACTATATGACCGCCATCGGCTGGCAGACCCTGCAGCAGCACGAACACGCCCTGCTTAAACAGATGCTGGACGGTATGCGCGCCATGCCGTGGCTGACCGTCTACGGCGAGCCGACGGCGGATGGTCGCTGCGGCGTGGTCAGCTTCAATGTGCAGGATGTACACCCCCACGACGTCGCCACCATTCTGGATGCCGGCGGCGTGGCGGTTCGCGCGGGGCATCATTGCGCCCAGCCGCTCATGGAATACCTCGGCATCGGCAGCTGCTGCCGCGCCAGCGTTGCCCTGTACAACACCCCGCAGGACATCGACGCCCTGCTGCAAAATCTGGAAAATGTCAGAAAGGTGATGGGCTTGTGAACCTGAACGAACTGTACACCCAAATTATAACCGAAAACAGCCGCAGCACCGCCAACCGCCACCCTGTGGCGGGGGCGACCCACAGTCTGGAAGGGGTCAACCCCAGCTGCGGCGATGACATCACCCTGCAATTGCGCATTGCCGACGGCGTCATTCAGGACGCAGGGTTTATCGGCAGCGGCTGCGCCATCTCGCAGGCGTCGGCATCGCTGATGATCGACCTTGTCAAGGGGCGCAAGGTGACCGACGCCAAGCGGCTGATTGGGCTGTATTTCCAGATGATCAAAGGCAAGATCACCCCGGAGGAGCTGGACGAGTTGGAGGATGCCGCCGCCCTGCAGGGCATCGCCCATGTACCTGCCCGCGTAAAATGCGCCGTGTTGGCATGGCACACCTTGGAGGAGGTTCTGGATAAAGCATCGTAACAGCGCAAAAAGCAGCCGTGTCGGCTTTGCCGACACGGCTGCTTCGTTTATGCCTGTTTCAGAAATAGCACTTGATCTGAAAACGATCTTCCTGTTTGTTTTCCTGCACGACCAGCTTTTCGTGGTTAAAGTCAAACTTCACCGCCTTGCAGTCCTCCAGATTGCGGGTCAGGCGCAGCAGCTGATCCACCCGTTTTTCCTCATCCTTGGTGTAAAACAGGTAGCTGGCACCCTGTCTGCGGGCGCGGCCTGTGCGGCCGATGCGGTGGGTGTAATGCTCGTTTTCGTCGGGCACGTCGTAGTTGATAACGGCGTCCACATCCGAAACATCAATGCCGCGCGCCGCCACGTCGGTGGCGACCAGCACGTCGATCTCGCCCGCCTTGAAGCGGGTCATAATGCGGTTGCGCTCCGCCTGCGACAAATCGCCGTGCAGACAGTCCACATTAAAGTTCAGCCGTGCCAGCTGGTTGGCAAGCATCCCGGTGTTGTACTTGGTGTTGCAGAAAATCATTACCCGCTTGTACCCTTCGCTGATAATGATCTGCGCGGCGTCCGCCAGCTTGTCGCGCCCGGTGGTCAGCAGCTTGTA
>CAKQIZ010000143.1 GCA_934247125.1 uncultured Clostridia bacterium | reverse complement strand
TGACAGACAACTATGAGTGATTCACTGAATATAGGATTTATCGGTCTGGGGCTGATCGGCGGATCCATCGCCAAATCTCTGAAACGTTTTCACCCGCAGACTAGAATTTTTGCATATACCAGAACGGAAGCTACGCTGGATCTTGCCGTGTCTGAGGGTATTGTGGATGTAAAATGTACGAAAGAAGATGAGGCATTTGCTTCCTGCGATTATATTTTCCTCTGCGCGCCGGTTCACGACAATATTTCTTATCTTGAATGGCTGAAGGATCATATAAGTCCGGACTGTATTATTACGGATGTGGGAAGTGTAAAAGGTGAGATCCATCAGGCGGTTCAGAAACTTGGTTTGGACGATCATTTCATCGGAGGACATCCAATGGCAGGTTCCGAAAAGACCGGTTTTGAAAATGCTACCGACATGCTGATTGAAAATGCTTACTATATTCTGACGCCGGGCGGACAGATTGATATCCCACGCCTGACACAGTTTATGGAGCTGATTTCTTCTCTGGGAGCGATCCCGCTGGTACTTACTTATGAAGAGCATGATTACATCACCGCAGCTGTGAGCCACCTGCCACACATCATCGCTTCTACGCTGGTCAACGCCGTACAGAAGATGGATACGCCGGAGGAAAATATGAAACTGATCGCAGCCGGAGGTTTTAAGGATATTACCCGTATTGCCTCTTCTTCTCCTGTGATGTGGCAGCAGATCTGCCTGGAAAACCGGTCAATGATCTCCAAAGTGCTCGACGAGTATATCCGCCTGATCGTACAGGCAAAATGCTGGGTAGATAATGGTGATGCAGATGAAATCTATAATATGTTCAGTAATTCCAGAGAATACCGCAATTCTCTTCCGGAAGCGAGCAAAGGGGTAATCGAGAAGATTTATGCCTTTTACTGTGATATTTATGACGAAGCCGGTGGTATCGCTACAATTGCCACACTGCTTGCGATGAATTCAATTAGTATTAAAAATATCGGCATCATTCACAACAGAGAATTCGAGGAAGGTGTTCTTCGGATCGAGTTTTATGATGAGGAATCCTGTGTGAAAGCACAGGTTGTTTTGAAAGAACGGAATTATACACTTCATATTCGGTAAGGAGGATGTACATATGGAACTTATGCAGGCAAAAATGCCTCTTCGCGGAGAGGTGAAGATTCCGGGAGACAAGTCGATTTCCCACCGCGCTGTGATGTTTGGTGCACTGGCTGACGGTACGACAAGAGTGACGAATTTTTTGCAGGGAGCAGATTGTCTTTCTACGATCTCCTGTTTCCGCAAGTTAGGAATCGATATTGAAAATACACAGGAGGAGATCCGGATTCATGGGAAAGGCCTTCACGGGCTTACTGCTCCGACAGAGATTCTGGATACCGGTAACAGTGGAACTACAACACGACTGATCTCCGGTATTCTTGCCGGTCAGAATTTTACCACAACACTTACCGGTGACGCATCGATCCAGAGCCGGCCGATGGGAAGAATCATCAAACCGCTTTCTATGATGGGTGCTACGGTCGAGAGTCTGAAGGGAAACCAATGTGCACCGTTACAGATTCAGGGACACCCATTGACTGCGATTCATTATCAGTCTCCGGTAGCCTCTGCGCAGGTCAAATCCTGCATCCTGCTTGCCGGACTGTATGCGGACGGTGTCACATCGGTTACGGAACCTTATCTTTCGAGAAATCATACGGAGCTGATGCTCTCCCACTTCGGTGCACAGGTCACCAGTGAGGAAACCACGGCTTCGATTGCTCCGGATCCGGAACTTCACGGATTGGATATTTCTGTTCCGGGAGATATTTCTTCCGCTGCTTATTTTATCGTGGCTGCTCTTTTGGTTCCGGGTTCTGAAGTGCTGATCAAAGATGTGGGAATCAATCCTACCAGAGATGGGATTCTTCGTGTCTGCAAGGCAATGGGGGCTGATATCACCCTGTTAAACGAACGGACAGCCGCCGGCGAACCGGTTGCTGATCTTCTGGTTCGTCACAGTGAACTTCACGGTACGGTTATCGAGGGTGAACTGATTCCGACGTTGATCGATGAGATTCCGGTTCTGGCGATTCTGGCAGCTTATGCGAATGGAACTACGGTGATTCGAAATGCGGAAGAACTGAAGGTGAAGGAATCGAACCGACTGGATATTATGGTGAACAGTCTGGGAGCTATGGGATGTGATATCGAGGGTACCGATGATGGTATGATCATCAGAGGTGGCAAACCGTTGCATCATGCTTCTATCGACAGTCATCTGGATCACAGGATCGCGATGTCGTTTGCAGTGGCTGGGTTGGCTTCTGAAGGAGGAGTCGAAGTGCTGCGGGCGGATTGTGTGGATATTTCTTATCCGGAGTTTTATGCGGATCTTGGTAAGCTGATGAAGTAATATTTTTTATTGGCTCTCGGCTGTTTCCTGGCAAAACAAATTTGAAACAACCGTTAATTTTTCGTCATATCTTTCCAGTTGCACGCAATGACTATTTTTATCGATACCCAGCCCAGCAGGGCAAAAAGATGCCTTTCAAAAGCATTTTGCGGGCGGTTAGGGCGAGTTTTAAGATCCTGTGTTTAGTAAGACTTGGCGATGAGCGGCTCTCAGTGAATCATGTGCATCGTTGAAAAAATCCCCATATCAATCACGCAGGATGCAGATTCGAGTGTACAGGCAAAAAAACGTAGGCGTAGC
>CAKQIZ010000142.1 GCA_934247125.1 uncultured Clostridia bacterium | reverse complement strand
ATTCGCCTGCAGAAATCATATTAAAATTCCTCCAATAATAGATTAAACATACCTGTATTTATTTTACAGGATATCGGGCCTTTTTGCAAGCCCCTTGCGGGACTTTTTGCGGTGTTTTTTTAATTTTTTGCGGTTTTTACAGCGCTGCAAAGGCCGCCGCCAGCTTTTGGGCGTCCTCGGCCTGCGTACCGGCGGACTCGCAGATGACGGTCGGCGCCAGTTTGCGCTGCTTCAGCAGCTGCAAAAGCGGGGCGTGGGGCGGGCCGTAGGCGGTGTCGGCAAAAGTCAGGTGGCATTTTTCGCCGCCCGCCGTGTAGGCAATGCGGGAGAAATGCGCGTGAAAATGCACGGCGCGGTCATCGCCCAGGGCGTCCCCCAGCTTGTCCAGCAGCGCCGCGTAGGAGGCGGTGTCGGTCAGTTCCGTGCCGCCGCTGCGCGCGTAGATGTGCCCGAAATCGATGCAGGGCGTAATGCGCGCGTCCACCGCGCAGAGCGCCAGCACCTCGTCCACGGTGCCCAACTGGTTAACCTTGCCCATCGTTTCGGGGCAAAGGATGCAGTCGCCGTAGCCCGCCTCGTCACAGGCGGCCACGGCGCGGCGCATGGTGTCCAACGCCTTTTCCAGCGCTGCTTCGCGGCTTTGTTTGCCGCAGCTGCCGGGGTGGAACACCACCCGCCGCCCGCCCAGAGCCTTGACCAAAGCGCAGCTTTGCAGCAGGTAATCGACGCTGTGCAGACGTTTTTCGTCGTCCAGGCCCGACATACTGATATAGTACGGCGCGTGGACGGACAGCGCAATGCCCTGCGCGGCGGCAGCCTTGCCCAGCGCCTGCGCCTTGTCGTGCGCCAGACGCACGCCGCGCCCGCACTGGTACTCGAAGGCGGTCAGGCCGAAGGACGCCGTGTAGGCGGCGATTTTTTGCGGGTCGAACCCCTTGGCGGTGTAGGAATCGGACAGCCCGGCGGTGCCGAATTTTGGGGTATCATTCATGGATCTTGCCCCCGTTTCGGTAAAATTTATTCAGCCAGTACGGCTCAAATTTGCGCTTAAAGCGCACCACGCGGTTTTTGTCGTGCGGGGTGCGGGGCAGCAGAAACAGGCAGGGGATGCCGTACAGCCCCGCGGCAAGGCGGTCGGTGAAAATTTGGTCGCCGATCATCGCCATTTGGGATTTGGCAACGCCCAGACGGCGGCGCGCCACCCGCAGCCCCAACGAGAACGGCTTGCACGCCAGCGGCACATACGCCAGCCCGACGCGCCCTGCAAACGGGCGCACCCGCTTGTCGGTATTGTTGGACACGATGGTCAGGCTGACACCGGCGGCGCGCATGGTATCCAGCCATTGGCGTACCGAGTCGTCCAGCACCTGGCTGCCGTCAGCGGTCAGGGTATTGTCCACGTCGAGCACCAGCGCGGTGATGCCGTGCTGCGCCAGAAATTCCGGCGTGATGGATTCAATGCGGCGAAAAACATATTCGGGCGTTAAGATCATAGAAATACCTCGGGGGGGAAAATCAGAGTGGAGAATTACGATGCGGTGCAGGAAAGCCTTCCCCCTTTGGGGGAAGGTGGCGCGTATGCGCCGGATGAGGGGGAGCTGTCCGGCAAGCACCCCCTCATCAGTCACCTGCGGTGACAGCTTCCCCCAGGGGGGAAGCCTTTTGTTCCGCCCACAAAAAACAAAAGTGCAGACCCCCGCAATTTGCGTGGATCTGCACAGTCGTTCCTTGTAAGATATTCTTACTTAAACTTGCGCTTGCGGGCAGCCTCGGACTTCTTCTTGCGCTTGACGGAAGGCTTCTCATAAGCCTCACGCTTGCGAACCTCAGCCAATACGCCGCTGCGGGCAGTGCTGCGCTTGAAACGGCGCAGAGCGCTCTCGAGGGACTCGCCCTCTTTGACACGGATCTCCGACATCTTTTTCCCTCCCTTGACCTGAGACAGGAGTTTGCCGGTCAAAATATCAACCAGTAACAGAAATTATACTATAAGTACAGGGGGTCTGTCAACCTTATTTTTTGCCGAAAGTGGGTTTATTTTTAATTTTTTAACATTTTTATGCTTTTTAGTGGAAAACTGCCCACAGTGCCCCGTACAAAATCGGCTGATGCAGCATATACACGGCCAGGGTGTGCCGCCCCGCAAAGCACAGCGGGCGCAAAACGGCGGGCGGTGCGGCGGGGGCCAGGCGCACAAGGCGCGCGGCAAACAGCCCCGTCCAGAACAAAAATAGCCACGGTATCAGCGGAAAATAATCCGCCGAGGCAAACTTTGTCAAATCCGGCAGCCCCAGCCACCACAAATTGGCGCGGTACAGCCCGGCGGGCAGGGCGGCCAGATGCAGCCCCTCAAAGCCCAAAAAGCCGTAGGGCAGCTGGTTCGTCAGCAAAAACAGCGCGGCGCAGCCAGCCAGACCCGCGGGCGCGGGGATGCGCTGCAAGACGGGGCGGGCAAGCGCGGTAAGCAGCAGCGCGGCGGCATTCAGGTGCAAAACGCCGAACCAAATCCCCTCCTGCGGCAAAAACAGCAGGGTCACGGCGCTTAACAGCACAGCGCACCCGCCCACCACGGCGGCGTTTTTCAGCGGCTTGCGGGCAAATGCAAAGCTGTAGCCCGACAGCAGGATAAAGCTCTGGCAGATATACTGCTGCCACGCATGGCAGCCGGGCGCGGTGATGTTATACCACGGCGCACTCTGCCCAAAAATGTACACCCAGTCGTACATAAAATGGTAGGCAAGCATATTCAGCAGGGCAAGCCCGCGCAGGGCGTC
>CAKQIZ010000141.1 GCA_934247125.1 uncultured Clostridia bacterium | reverse complement strand
ATAATACTGCCCGATTTTGACAAGGCTTTCTATCTCCTCGCATTTTTCGCGCAGGTAGGTGCCTTTTTCCTCCATGGATTTGCCGTTAAGCTCCGCCCCCACCGCGCGGTAGGCGGACGCGGGCGGCTGCTTGGCGGTGGGGCGGGTACCCATCCACAGCAGCAAGAGATTGGCGGATGCCAGTATCGCCAGCAGGACGGGGAACACTCTGCCGCCCCATACCTTGCGGAGTTCAGCAAAAAATAGGCTCATTTGCCGTCCCCCTCACCGAACACATTCAGGTAGACATCCTCCAGACCTTGGTCGGGTGCGTATTTGGCAATCAACTCCGGCACGGGCGCGGCGTCCACGATCTTGCCGGCGCGCAGCAGGATGACCTTGGTTGCCACCGTTTCCACGTCCGAAACAACGTGCGTTGCCACAAGAATAATGCGGTCTTTCGCCATATCTGCCAGCAGTTCGCGCAGACGGACGCGCTCCTTGGGGTCAAGACCCGCCGTCGGTTCGTCCAAAATCAGCAGCTTGGGGTCGCCCAGCAGGGCGGATGCCAACAGCAGTCGCTGCTTCATACCGCCGGAATAGGCAGAAAGCCGCTTGTCCAATTCGGCGGTCAAGTTTACGGCGGCCGCCACACGGGCCACCTCGGCAGCAACGGTCTTGCGCGGGATCTCTTTCAGCGCAGCCATATAGGCCAGAAAGCGCCGCCCGGTATAGCTGTCATACAGTCCCTGTTGCTGCGGCATATAGCCAAGAATACGGCGAAAGGCAATCCCCGCTGCGGGCTTGCCGCACCAAAGCACCTCGCCGGAATCGGGCGCAAGCGTGCCTGTGATAATGTGAATTAAAGTTGATTTGCCCGCACCGTTGGGACCGAGCAGACCGTAAAGTCCGGGCGTAAGGGTGAGCGACACGCCCGACAGCGCTCTTTTCTTTTGTGTCCGCGCATTTTCCCCGGATGGTAGCGTCGGGATACGCGAAACATAGGTCTTGCAGAGGGAGTCGATAACAAATGTAGTATTCATATAATAATTATAATTCAGCGGTTATTCGTATAGGAAACAAAGAACAATGAACAATTATTTTATTGCTTATCGGTTTTGAATGTAGCTGTAATTTGGATTGTTCGCAAAGAAATCGTCTGTGCCAATCATAGCTGTTTTCATTTGACGATATGTAGATGTATATGGTGTGCCTTCATTGTTATATAGTGTTATGGGTACGTCCTCATAGTCATAGTAAACACAAAATTTATTCGGCGTTTCTGCCAGAATCGTAACAGGCAAAGCATGGGGTTCACCACCCTTTAAGGTTATCTGTTGCCCGCCGCCATGTAAATCCACCGCCACATATTCGCTTTGGGAAATATTTACACCTGCATTGTTTTCACGATTGACACGTATCAACTCATCATAAAGTTGGTCATCTGCCACTTCGTGGCCTATAGCATCTTCTAATGTTGCTTTCCAACGTAGCTTTTCTTCGGGGGGAACTGCATTCCAGTCAGCCTCTTCTAATGGGGTGCTACTGCTGATTATCATAATAAGATGTTCATCAAATATGCCACTTACAAGTAGCGAGGCGTAGGAATTAAGCAAGGAATCCTCATATAAAACGGTTTCCGTGCCTGAACGCAGATCGTGGCGAATTATTCGTGGCTGATTGGACTGCCAATAAACCAACGCCTCATCTGCTACCCGACATACAATATTGCCAGTGGCTTCAATAATCGGCGTAAAATGATTCGTCGTAATGTTGTAACTATAAATGCCCGTAGGTGTTTCCGGCGAAAGACTATTCGTTTTGATAATCAATTCATTGTTATAAGCACCTGTAAGGTAATATGCAATCTCATTGCTTTGCGGCAAAGTGTATAAAGTTTGAACACGCTTTGATATAGTATCTAAACATTGAATACTTTCGACCACGTCACCTGTGCTATCTATGTCCTGATGGAGATAGTACCAGTTCGTAGAATTAGCTGCAATAGCCCCGTCTGGTGTGTCCGCCTGTGAAAAGTTAAAAAAAGTTTTTCGGTCAGAACCATCTAAACCAGCTTGAAAAATGACAGGGTATTCGTTCGTTGCGTGTGTATAAATAAACAAATTGTCATTAAAAATAAATAGTCCATATAGCATACCGACATCTTTAATGTAACTGCGACAGCTATCGTTATTATGCGCACAGGCAGGTTCGTTACATAAGATTTGCCGGGAACAGCTATTGAAATCTGTATAATAAATATTAGCCCAAGAACTGTCCGTCGCACGAATGACTTCATACATTCCATCGGAATTATAAGTGTGACTTTTGTTCATAAAGCCATCAACATCCGTAATCAAAGAAAGTGCATCGGCATCATTGTGATATTCAACGCTTGATGTATCCGGTGTTTCCTTTGTTAGCGGATTCGAATTGCACGAACAAAAGCACAGTGCGCATAAGAGCAACATAGCAAGCGCAAGCAGGAACACAGGAATGCGTTTCTTCATCGTTGACATTTGATAAGCCTCCCATCTGATGGGTTTCATCGGGTTGCTATTCGGACAATTTTAAGTGCCTGTGCACAGGCACTTAAACAAATCAGAAAAACTTACTTCGGGTATACATACATTGAATTCACTGCAATTATATCACTGCAACCGCAAAAAATCAACAAAGGTGTAATAAAAGACTGTTTTTTTGCTATGAAAACGCAAAAACAGGTTCTGCTTACAGATTTACATCGGACTGAATGGCCGTGTATTCGGAGATGCCCTTCCAATAGTTTTCCTTGCTGATCATTCCGTATTGTGCAAA
>CAKQIZ010000140.1 GCA_934247125.1 uncultured Clostridia bacterium | reverse complement strand
GGCGTGCGCTCATAGACGTGCATACGGGTCACGCGCTCGTAGGTTTCGCAGATGGCGGGCATATCGCTGAAATCCAGGTGGGGGTCCACGCCGTGGCTGTACATATTCATGGCCAGCGTGATAGCGTCCACGTTGCCGGTGCGCTCGCCGTTGCCGAACAGGCAACACTCGATGCGCTGGGCACCCGCCAGCACGGCAAGCTCGGCGTCTGCCACGCCGCAGCCGCGGTCGTTGTGGGGGTGGGTGGACAAAATGACGCTGTCACGATATTTCAGGTGGTTGGAGCACCACTCGATCTGGTTGGCATAAACGTGGGGCATGCTCATTTCCACGGTGACCGGCAGGTTGATGATCATCGGGCGGTCGGGCGTGGGCTGCATGATATCCAACACGGCATTGCAGACCTCAACGGCATATTCCGGCTCGGTGCCGGTAAAGCTCTCGGGGCTGTACTCAAACAGGAAGTTGCCCTCGTACTCCTCGCTCAGCTGCTTGACCAGCTTGGCACCGTCCACGGCGATCTGCTTGATATCTTCCTTGCTTTTTTTGAATACCTGCTCGCGCTGCGCCACGCTGGTGGAATTGTAAAAGTGGATGATGGCGCGGGGCGCACCCTTGACTGCCTCAAAGGTCTTGCGGATGATGTGGTCGCGGCACTGGGTCAACACCTGCACCGTGACGTCCTGCGGGATGCGGTGGCCGTCAATGAGTGTGCGCAGAAATTCGTACTCGGTCTCGCTGGCGGCAGGAAAGCCGACCTCGATCTCCTTGAAACCAATTTTTACCAGCATATCGTAGAATTCCAGCTTTTCGTCCAGGCTCATGGGGACGATCAGGCTCTGGTTGCCGTCGCGCAGATCCACGCTGCACCATGCGGGGGCTTTTTCAATGTGATCTTTTTTGCACCACTCATATACATGGCCCAGCTCTACGGGCGGCTGATAGTATCCGATGCTGTACTTGGTTGCGTCCATCATAGTAAGATTCCTCCTGTCAAAAGCGCGTTTTACGCCTTGGGGGAAAATAAAAACCCGCCCCCCAAAGGCACTGCCTTTGAGAGACGGGAGCAAATTCTGTTTGCTGTACCCGCGGTACCACTCTCATTGCCGAAAATCGGCCCCTCTGCACGATCAGCCAAAACGGCGAATCGCTCCTGCTTGATAACGGACAGGCACCGTCCGCACCTACGGAAACCTTCGGCACGGCTGCTCCGGGACCAGTTACGCAATATCCGCCGTGCTGCCTTGCACCAAACGGCAGCTCTCTGCAACGGTAGGGGTATTGCCATCTTCCCTTCACGGCATTTCTAACGTTGCAGTTATTGTAACAGAAAATTGATTGTACGTCAACTGTCAAAATGCACAAAGAACGAAAAAAGCAGGAAAATAAACTATGCAAAAATCCCGCCTGCGGCAGCGCCGCAGGCGGGATGAGGGTAAACAGAAATCAGCGGTTCTGGGGACCGTTCTTCAGGATGACGTCATGGCTGCCGCCTTCCACAATGGAAGTGGAGGAAACAACGGTAAGACGTGCTTTCTCCTGCAATTCAGGGATGGACAGCGCACCGCAGTTGCACATGGTGGAGCGCACCTTGTACAGGGTGGTCTGCACGCCGTCTGCCAAAGGACCGGCGTAAGGAACGTAGGAGTCAACGCCTTCCTCAAAGCTCAGCTTCTGGGCGCCGCCAAGGTCGTAGCGCTGCCAGTTGCGGGCGCGGTTGGAACCTTCGCCCCAGTATTCCTTGACGTAGTTGCCGCCCACGCGCAGCTTGTTCGTGGGGGATTCGTCAAAGCGGGCAAAGTAGCGACCCAGCATAACGAAGTCGGCACCCATGGCCAGCGCCAGCGTGATGTGGTAATCCTGCACAATGCCGCCGTCGGAGCAGATGGGAATGTAGATACCGGTTTCCTTGTAGTATTCGTCGCGGGCCTTGGCAACCTCAATGACAGCAGTAGCCTGACCGCGGCCGATGCCCTTGGTCTCGCGGGTGATGCAGATGGAGCCGCCGCCGATGCCGATCTTGATAAAGTCAGCGCCGGCCTTGGCCAGGAACAGGAAGCCCTCGCGGTCAACAACGTTGCCGGCACCGACCTTTACCTTGTCGCCGTAGTTCTCACGGATCCAGGCGATGGTGCGGGACTGCCACTCGCTGAAGCCTTCGGAGGAGTCAATGCACAGAACGTCCACACCGGCATCCACCAGGGCGGGTACGCGCTGGGCGTAGTCGCGGGTGTTGATGCCGGCGCCGACCACATAGCTCTTGTTGTCGTCCAGCAGCTCGTTGACGTTCTCCTTGTGGGAGTCGTAATCCTTGCGGAACACCATGTATTCCAGGTGGCCTTCCTCGTCCACCAGGGGCAGAGAGTTGATCTTGTTGTCCCAGATGATGTCGTTGCAGTCATGCAGGCTGGTGGTGGAGGGTGCGGTGACCAGCTTTTCCAGCGGGGTCATGAACTCGGTGACCTTGAGGTCCATCGTCATGCGGGACAGGCGGTAGTCGCGGCTGGCTACGATGCCCAGCAGCTTGCCGTGGGCGGTGCCGTCATCGGTGATGGCAACGGTGGAGTGGCCGGTGCGGGTCTTGATGTCCAGCACGTCGCCCAGGGTGGCCTCCGGCGGCAGGTTGGAGTCGGAGGTGACAAAGCCCTTCTTGTAGCTCTTGACACGGCGCACCATGTCGGCCTCCTGCTCGATGGTCTGGGAGCCGTAGATGAAGGAAACACCGCCCTGCTTAGCCAGCGCAATGGCCAGCTTTTCGCCGGAAACAGACTGCATAATGGCAGAAACCATGGGAATGTTCATT
>CAKQIZ010000139.1 GCA_934247125.1 uncultured Clostridia bacterium | reverse complement strand
AGCAGAATACAAAACAAAAATATTCCGCGTAATTAAGCTTGTGGTTAATGACATAGCCAGAAATAAGGCATATATTATTTTATAGTTGCGTGGAGTCTGTTTTGCCAAAGAAATAAAAAACCCAATGTAATTCACTGCACCGAGTACCCCAAGGGACAATAGGATATATCCAAACGACTGAGCAAATTCTTTATTCACCAGCGCTCCAACCCCTTGATTAATTAATACCAACGGATGATAATTCAGATAGCTGGTTAAGTTCTGCATTCCAATCCCGAATATCTGTTCTCCAGGTTGCAGTTTGGAGTAGATTTCAAAAGCCCGTAGTGTGCGTTCGGATAATGTGGAGCCGCGAAGTATCCTATTAATAATTGCATTTTCCCCAGAATAGTTCAAAAACAGATATAAGCCCACTGCAAAGGTCATTGAGAGCATAATCTTTATAAGAAAATTTATTATGCTGTTTCTAACAAGCTTTTGCGAGATTGCCCATGCAACCAGCAATCCGAAACCGAATACTATACCAAGGCCGGAGGTACTTAGCGCCAAGGCAATTATGTCAAACAACGCCATTTTTAAGTTGCGCTTTCGAAACAAATTATTAAATAGATCCAATAGAACAATCTCTGCCAGGTAAGACGGTTCTGAGAAATAGGCTGCCGGCCTGAAATATCTATCCGTATCAACAGCATAGAATAAGTACTCCCCCAAAATGGGAAGCCGATTTAAATAGACTCCCACCGCTGCACATATGTATTGCAGCATAACTATAACCGTTGCAACAACCGATGCTCTTCTGATCAAATTCCAAATTTGTTCGGAAGAAACTTTCCCTGCGATATAATAGCCACAGTATGCAAACAGGCAGTAAAACATAACTGCCTTAAATGAATTAAAGAATTTGAAGTGAACACTTCCACTGAATGTATTGAAAACGGTCGAAAACAAGAAAGCAAGCAAATTTATGATACAAAAAGACATTATCGTTTTATTTCTATCCACATCTTCCCGTATCAAAAATAGAACCAATAATCCGAACATCAAATATCTTCCGATCGTTTCTATAGCCGATATTCCATTATGTCCAGATAAGCAAACAAGAAAAAAGCACAGATATAAGAGCATGTTAGCTCCATCTATTCTTTTTTTGCCAAGCTGAAAATCCATATTGATTTTCCCTTCTCTGCGCGCCAAGTATCTTGTAACCGCTATTCACGATTGCCTATGCGCATAGTGTACTTAAAGCCCCTCGGATCATCCGGCCAGATCCATTGCGACTCGCAAATTATCAATTCATTTTATTTCGTTCAGCACATTTGATAGATTCTTAATGTGCCATTCGGTATTATAGTATTGATCAAAATATGTATACATCTTTTTCTGTAGCTCTGCGCTGTCAATCTTTGTCTTCAGCAGATCCAATATCCGTTTCTGCTCTTCATCCGTAATTTGATTCACATCATGTATTGCTACCTGATACAGATTGTGTTGACTCTGCTGATAAAAGTCACCTATACAGTCAGAGTAAATCGGTATAATCCCGCTTGCGACATAATTCGCCAGCTTTGTTGGAGTTGCAACACGATTCACAACGGTGTCCTCCCTCAATGCAAAGCCAAACTTTGCCTGTCTCATTTCTCTGGCAAGCTCAGAATAATGAACGCATTTTACTTCACAGTTGGCAATCCCGTATTGCTTTATGAGCGCTCCCGCCTCATCTATTTGCGGGGTCAAAAAGAGCAGCTTTGTTTTGCCTTCGGTTTTATCTTCTATATTCTTATAGAGCTTTAGCATTTGTTCAATGCACTGCCAGCTGCTTAACCCCCCTGCATACACAAAGACCTGACTATCTGCCTTTTTTTCAGAAAAATCGCTTTCGTGGAACTCAACATTGTAGCACGGCATCGTATAGACATTTTTCAGGCGAATCCCGTATTTATTCTCATAGTGTTTGATCATTGCATTCGAAACAGTAATGCTGACCACCGAATGCTTAAGCGCAAATCTTTCAATAACAGATAAAACAACCCTTCGCAGCCATTTTCTATTCCTCATATAGCTTTCTTCGGGCAAGGTACCCTGGAACCACGTCACAATCTTTCGATAACCCTTTAACCAAAGCCGGAGCATCTCTGTGCAACTACCGCAAATAACTAGAATATCCTTCTGCTTTGGTAGTTCTGTCTCTTCAAACCCATCGTATAAAAGAACATGATGCTCCTTTACGGCTTTTGCAATAGTATCATAGTAAAACTCAGTAGCTGAGATATTCCTGCTTCTGAGAAGTGCGGCTTTCATACTCTTTCCTCCAACACCTTTTTAATTGCACCGATATAGTTTTCTATGTAAAAACGTTCTGCGGATTTTTTACTTCCGGCTTTTATTTGAGCCAGTAAATCCCGGTCTCGCTGTAATCCTTTAATGGCCGCGCAAAGCTCCTCCCCAGAGTTCTCTTCAAGAACAAAGCCTTCTATTCCGTTCCTAACTATTTCAGCGTTATAACTCTTATTACTCACGATCTCTGCTAAGCCGGCAATCTTTCCTTCCACCAGAACACCGGGAACGCCTTCACTATTCCACTTTGTCGGTAAAAGAAGAATATCGTATTTGGAAAGCTCCGCATATACTTCTTCATTAGTACCCTTAAATATGCCGCAATATGAAACATTCTCTAGACTATTCACGCTGAGCATAAAGCTCTTCTCATATTGTGGAACAATTCTTCCATAAAATGCAAAGTTCACATCCGAAAGTGCTTTGGCCGCTTCTAAAACCAAGTCGGCCCCCTTCTCAGGCTGAATCAGAGAGAAGAACACACACTGCAGCCTCTTATCTGTCC
>CAKQIZ010000138.1 GCA_934247125.1 uncultured Clostridia bacterium | reverse complement strand
AGCTCTTCCTTCTTCATTTTTCCTGCAGATGCACCGCAGAGCAGACTCTCTATCATACCCAGCGCAGCTATCGAAAGCGCGGGAACGAACAGATCCCAGAACTTTGCAAAATCTATCCCTGAGATCGACAGTCTCTCATCCAGGAACAGCGATTTGGGTATGTCCCCTACCATCGCCACATCCAGTTTGAGAAAACAGTTTGCGATAAGTATGATTATGAGCGCCGCCAGTGATGACGGCATTTTGTCATTGAGCTTTTTCGGCCAGATCACCATTATCAGGATCACTGCCAGCCCTATGCACATAGTCGGTATATCGGGATGGAACCCCTGTGTGAAATAAGATATGAATTTCGTGATCGCCAGACTTCCGTGCGATTTTACACCGAAGAAATTATCGAACTGTCCCAGTGCGATGATGATCGCGATGCCAGATGTGAACCCGGTTATTACCGATGACGGTATGTAATATATCATCCTTCCGAGTTTCAGTATCCCGGCTAATATGAGTATGATCCCGGCAAAAAAACATGCTGTCAGTATTCCCTGCATCCCGTATTTTGCTGCGAGCGTTACCAGTATCGCGGTCATCGCTCCTGTCGGTCCGGATATCTGAAACGACGCTCCTGAAAAGATGCTGATGATGATGCCTCCTATGATGGCCGTTACCAGTCCTGCGGCTGCGGTCGCTCCCGAGCTGACGCCAAATGCCAGCGCAAGCGGCAGTGCAACGGCTGCAACGGTGATACCTGCCATCAGGTCCTTCGAAAACCGTTTGCCATTATAGCCTTTAAACTCATTTCTGATATCGGTCACATAGTCTTTTAATAAATTCATGATTCCTCCATTTGTATTTTGTAACACTTCTCTATATCCATTATATGACATATATATTATTATTCAAGGGTCTAAAGCATTACTAGTTTGCTGAATTTAGTATTCTAAGTATTCTCAGCCTGTAGGTATCACGGATCTGTTCAGCTGTTCTTTAAGTTGTTTTCACTTGTTTTAAGTTGTTTTCATGTAAAGATCTGCAGTTCTGCGGATCTCAAAGACCGTCAGTCTGCCGCCGCATCTGCATCTGTAGGCTTTAGAATTTTTAACTGCAGCACTGCATCGCTGTCTGGGATACTCTCTGCCACATTTTCTGCATTTGATGATGTATTTTACTCTGCCGGCTGAGGTCCCGGTTTCCCTGCCGGCTCCATTCGATCTGCCGGAAGCATTTGACCTGCCGGCAGCAGTGCCGCCTCCGGCTGCAATGTCCGGCTTCTCAGCGGTCTCCGGATTTTCCATGACGCCGCTGTAAGTTTTCCCTTTTACATTTGCATCTTGGATCCCCATTTCCTCATTCGATGACGTACGCTTTATATCATATCCATAAGCCGAATTCATCATCGCGGCATATCTTTTCCACATATTGCCATGATTGTAGCAGCCTTTGCAAGTATGGAGCACCTCATGTGCCATGACCTCGCTTATCTTCTCCAGATCACAGGCCAGTATGAATTCGCTTATCTCTATATGGTATACTCCATTCTTAAGCCTGCAGCACCCGTATCTCTTTTTCGGGCGAGGGTTTATATCAACTTGTTCACATATATCAGCAGGCACAGGAATACCTGTATCCTGTGCCTGCTTTATCACTTCTTTAAGAATTCTGTTTACTTTTTTCTGATCCATATTACTTATGATTTTATTCTGATCTGCTGTCATTCGCACACTGATAACTGTATCAGCACCCATATTTGCTATGTTTCATATGTTTCATCATACTTCATATTCTCCATATGTTTCACATGAAACAATCTCATCTAATTGAGCGTTTTCAACAGTTCTATCAGTCTCTCAAGATCTTCTCTGCTGTAAAATTCTATTTCTATTTTACCTTTTTTGCCCTTCTGATTGAGGTTTACTTTTGTTCCCAGGACTTCTTTAAGATCCTCTTCGACACGTATCACATCTGCATTTTTTGACTTCACGCGCGGCTTTGGTTTCTCAGTATCCTTGTTCTGCTTTGCCAGTTTCTCTATTTCTCTGACGGAAAGTCCCTGCTTTACCGCGATATCTGCGAGCGCTATCTGATGCGCTTCATCTGCTATAGCGGCAAGTGCTCTGGCATGTCCCGACGACAGTTCCCCGTTTATCACATACTGCTTCACCTTATCTGCGATTTTCAGAAGTCTCAGGCTGTTTGCTATATACGGTCTGCTCTTGCCCAGGCTCTTTGACACCTGTTCCTGAGTGAGACCGTAAGTTTCCATCATCTGGCTTATGCCCTCTGCTTCTTCTATCGGATTAAGGTCCTCTCGCTGCATGTTTTCAATGATAGCAAGAAGCATGTTTTCTTCATCAGTAAGTTCTCTGACGATACACGGCAGCTCCTTTATGCCTATCAGTCTGGCAGCTCTCCATCTTCTCTCACCTGCTACTATCTCATAGCCTTTGCTTACCTTTCTGAGTACGATCGGCTGTATGAGACCATGTTCTTCTATCGAAGATGCCAGCTCCTGCAGCTTTTCTTCATCAAATAGCTTTCTCGGCTGGGTGGAGTTCGGTTTGATATCATTTATATCTATATACGCTATCCCGCCTGATGATACTTCTTTGTCTTCGACCTTTGCTTCTGCTTCCTCTGCCTTAACCTGATCATATTCTTCTTTTTTATCTGTCTTAGCTCTCAAGGTCACTTCTGCATCGCCGAAAAGTGCATCAAGGCCTTTTCCCAGACCTCTCTGTTTTTTCGGTGCCGCCATCTATTATTCCTCCTCGCCGCTCAAAAATTCGTCTGCAAATTCCATATAAGCTATCGCTCCTGATGATTTAGGGTCATACTGTATTACAGGCATACCATAGCTTGGCGCTTC
>CAKQIZ010000137.1 GCA_934247125.1 uncultured Clostridia bacterium | reverse complement strand
TATCGTGACATGCTTGTAAGAGTTGCCGGATACAGCGCATATTTCGTTGAACTTGGCGAAGCTCTGCAGAAGGATCTTATACAGAGGACAGAACTGCACTTCTGATACGAAGTCAGGTCAAGTCAGGCTGAATACAAAGATAAAAGAAAAACACTTTGCCATAGATAAAAGACGCGTTTTTCGAAGTTACGTGAATTTTTCCAAGAAAAATCTGCAGTAGAAATCAAAAAGTGAACAGATGATGAAAACATTTAAAATGATTTTCAGTCTGTTCACTTTTGTCGTTTCACTAGAAACCCTTTAGACAGCCCTAGGCTGCTATGCTCTTTACAAATGGTATCCTTGAAATGATGCGGTTCCATACCAGCGGGATGAGTATGAGATGGATAGGAAGCATCACTGCACATTTGAATATCCGCGTCGGCAGCAGTGCGATGAACCCATCACCCATTAGTATGGAAAGCCATATCGTATCAAGAACGAGATTGAGACCCAGAATGACCACAAGGCTTGCAGGCAGCACTTTTTTCCATGTGATCTCTTTTCCGTGAAGGAAAAATCCGAAGACCAGTCCGGTCAGGAACGCTGTAAGCGTAAATCCCGGGAAGTATGCGCCTGAAGGGAATATCAGCATGCCGAGCAGATCCCCGACAGCATATCCGATACCGGCCCACAGCGGTCCGAACATGATACCCATCATCGCTACCGGAAGAAATCCGAACCCTATACGCAGTATCGGTGTGTTGATGGAACAGAACCGCGTAAGGATGATTTCCAGCGCAATGAGAAACGCCATGGTCACAAGTCTCATAGTATTAGACTTATTTTCCATTAAAAAAACTCCTTTCCTCGATAGTCGTAGATTAACTACACTAAAGGGATAGAAGTTTTACTGAATTCCTTGGTGTAGTAGCGGACGCGATATTGCACCGCAGCAAAGCTTTCGTTCATAAGCAACATCCCATCTTATGACACTTTACGCACAATATCTACTCTACGCACACCTATTTTAGCATAGATCGACATTCTATACAAGTGTAAAACGGCAGCCAGGCGGCATAAAAACTGCAGTATGAGATCAGCAAAGCTGCAGATCAAGATTGCCGTACAGGTTTGTACCGGCTTCGGGGATCGTTCGTGTTTTGCCCTGTGATCAGAACAGATTACCCATGTCAGGTATCTCGTTTGCATGCAGGAAGTCAAATCTGTATTCCAGAAAAGCAGTTTCAGCAGCGGCATTGCTCTGATCCTTGAGCTTGATATAATAATACGCGCGTGAAACATAGCAGTCGACTTCGTTGACGGACTGTGTATCAATAAAGAATGCAGATGTTTTCTTGTATCTGTCCCAGTCTTTTGCGATAAAGGCAAAACGCTTTTCGGCAGTTTTCCAGTCATCGTCCTCGATCGCCGGCAGTATTTCCTCTTTTATTATAGATTTGTAGTTTTCGACAGTGCCGGCGGCGAATTTATCGTAGAATCCCCATGGAACGATGATGATCAGCATGCAGATCGTGGAAATGATCAAGTCTCTCATTTTTTCACCTCCAGGGCGCGTTTTTTTGTTCTGTCAGTCATAAAGATATGAAGAACGGACTGACTGTCACAGAATGCCAGAAAAACCTGTTTATGATCTTTTATACCTCTTGCAGAGAGTTCTGACTCCAGTTTGTGCATGTCCCATCCGGATCTTATCACGTTTTTACTGTAAATGATGCCGTCAGATATAAAGACTGCAGGCATTATTTCAGGCTCGGTATCAAGAGCGATGTCATCGGGCGTTATAGACCTTTTGCCGGGTTTCTGTATTATGGAAAGATCGCCGTTCGACTCCATTATTGCGTAGTCCACATCGGATATAGATGGCGATCCCCCTATTCGGAGCTGTTCCATAAGGTCATTTATAGTTATCCTCAGAGCTTTGAGCTCTTTGACATTAAGCTCACCGTTATCGATCAGTACGCTTGGTTTTCCATTGAAGAAATTTTTGAATTTTTCACTTTTTATAGAAAGGTAAGAAATGAGGACCTGGAGAAACAGCAGCGTAAAAATAGCAGAGACACCTGTTATCATAGAAACGTCAGGCGACTCTATAGGTATCGATGCCAGTTCAGCTATCATAAAAACCACGATCAGCTGGAATGGGGACATTTTGGAAAGTTCGCCTTTTCCCATTATACGTATCACGAACAGCACGATAAGATATAGCAGTACTGTTCTTATAAGAACTATAGCCAAATCATTCACCTCCGGATATATATGAGTTAGTTTTCCCGGTGCAGACTGGATTATTCGGATTTTAACAGATATAGATAATGTAAAAAGCGTGTGTGAAGTAAAAAAGAAAGAATCAGGAATAAGATAAATGAAAGATATGGGCTGAAAGAATAAAAAAGATGAAAAAAACAGTTGACAGACGTGGGTGAGTCTGATAATATGGACAAGCTGTCGCAGGGAGCGGAGACGCAAGATGAGTCGGAAGCGAAAAACATCGAAAAAAGATGAAAAAAGCAGTTGACAAACAGAGCGGCATGCGATATACTAAAAAAGCTCGCCAAGAGCGGGCGGGATCGAAAGATCGAGAACATTGAAAACTTCATAGTGTAGAAATTTAAGTCAAAAAACAGCAATAAGCTGAAAGATTTAAAAGGAAAACTATACACAACCAGAGAATGGGAAATGTAAAGTTTCCGGCAATTTCTAAAAGACAATGATTCGGATAAGAAAGAATCGAGTAGCGAATAGACGCTAAGCGTTGAGAGTCAAGAGTTAGAAATCCAAACGATTTAAACTCTTCGTAAACGAAGAGAATGAATACCATTTAATAAAGAGTTTGATCCTGGCTCAGGATGAACGCTGGCGGCGTGCCTAACACATGCA
>CAKQIZ010000136.1 GCA_934247125.1 uncultured Clostridia bacterium | reverse complement strand
GCGTGAGAAAGGAGCCTATGCCAAATGCAATCCACCATTCCGCAGTCGCGAAAATGTGGAGAAGCTGTGGTCTTATGTTCTTGACGGAACCATTGACACCATTGGCTCTGATCACGGTCCCTACCGCGATGATGAGAAAATGCAAAAAGGTGATTTTTGGCAAGAGTATTGCGGTTTTGGCGGATTTGATGCGATGTTGTCGGCGATGCTGACGGAGGGCTATCACCGCCGCGGCTTGTCACTGCCGCGCCTTTCCTGCCTCATGGCTACCAATGCAGCAAATATCATGCAGCTTGCGCCGCGCAAGGGAAGCTTACTTCCTGGACGGGATGCCGATATTCTGGTAGTGGATTTGGATCGGGAATGGGTATTTGACGGGCTGAAGTCGCTGAGCAAAACCAAAACGGTGCATAACATATATCATGGTATGAAAATGAAGGGAAAAGTGGAACAAACCTATGTGCGTGGACAGCTGATTTTTAAGGATGGTGAAATCACTGCCCCGAAGGGATTTGGCCAATTTGTTCCCCGGCAGGCGTAATGGAGGAATTGTCCAATGAAGCAGGAAGATTTCATTGTGTCCATGAAAGGAATCCAAAAATCCTTTGGCGGCGTTCATGCACTTACCAATGGTAAACTTGTGCTTCGCAAGGGAGAGGTTCTGGGGCTGATTGGAGAAAACGGAGCAGGGAAGAGCACACTGATGAAGATTCTTTCCGGCGTTTATCAGGCGGATGCAGGTGTTATGGAGGTGGACGGAAAAGCTGTTATTTATCATGAACCCCGTCAGGCATTGCATGATGGCATTTGTATGATTTATCAGGAATTGAATCTGGTAAAGGATTTATCTGTTGGAGATAACATCTTCATTGGCAGAGAATCTCAGCGAGGCTGGAAGTTGGATCGGGGACAGGATAATCGCCGTGCGGAGAGACTACTGGCAGAGCTGGAGTTGGATGTTAGCCCGGATACTTTGGTCGGAAGCTTGACGGTTGCGAAGCAGCAGATGATTGAAATTGCAAAGGGGATTTCCTATGATAGCAAGGTGCTGATTATGGACGAACCCACTGCAGCGCTTTCCATCAGTGAAATCGAGGATTTGTTCCGTGTCATCCGAAAATTGAAATCCAAAGGGATCTCAATTATCTATATCTCTCACAGGCTGGAGGAGCTCTTTGAAATCACCGACCGTATTACGGTTATGCGGGATGGTGCGTACATCAATACTTTTGTTACTAAGGAATCTTCTTTGCCAGAACTGATTCGTTCCATGGTTGGACGGGAGGTGAGCTGGGAAAAGAAGAACCATTCCAATGTGGCACCGGATTCTCCCGTATTACTGGAGGTTCGGGGGATGGAATCCCACCTGATAAAAAATGCTTCTTTTCAGTTGCATAAAGGAGAAATCCTTGGCATTGGCGGATTGATGGGGGCCGGTCGGACAGAGTTGGCACGGCTGGTTTTTGGAGCCGACTGGCGCAAGCATGGAAGAATATTAAAAAATGGGAAGGAAATACAGATTCGCACTCCGCATGATGCTGTAAAAAATGGAATTGGATATATTTCGGAGGACCGTAAAACATTGGGGCTTGCCCTCCAGTTGTCTGTGGCAGACAATATTGCCTTGCCAAACTGGGAGAAATTTACATTTCATGGTGTGGTGAATGAAAAAGAACAGACACGCACTACCACGGAAATGGCAAAGCGCGTTACGGTAAAAACACCTTCCGTAAAACAACTGGTGGGGAATTTATCTGGTGGTAATCAGCAAAAGGTTGCCATTGCCAAATGGCTTCTGCGCGATTGTGATGTGCTGATTTTTGATGAACCTACCCGAGGAATTGATATCGGTGCAAAAACCGAGATTTACAATCTGATGAATGAACTGATTGCTCAAGGAAAATCCATTATCATGATTTCTTCGGAAATGCAGGAATTGTTGTCCATGAGTGACAGAATCATTGTAATGTGTGAGGGTAGTGTCACCGGTGAACTGGATATCGCCGATGCGACACAAGAAGGTATTATGGCGCTTGCAATACAGCGCACTGTTTGATTCAGGAGGCATACGAATGAAAAAACAAAATCATTTTCAATCTCTGCTTATGTCCCAACGCATTATCGCACTTTCTTGCTTGGTTGTTCTGTTCCTGTTTTTTTCTTGTTTTGGTAAAAATTTTCTGACCAAAAATTCCATGGTCAGTTTACTGGAAAGCGTCTATTACATCATATGCCTGTCCTTTGGCATGACCTTTGTCATTTCCACCGGGGGCATTGACTTGTCTATTGGCTGTGTAGCTATGTGTGGTGCGTTGATTGGCGGTGTAAGCTACAACCGGTGGAATCTTCCTATCTGGTTTGCACTGATTCTCACTGTGGCTGTTACAACTGCCTTTGGTACACTCAATGGTTTTCTAATTGCTCGCTGCAAAATCCCGCCCTTTGTGGCTACTATGGGTACGCAATATCTGGCTCAGGGAATTGGCTACATCGTATCCCGTGTGCAAACCATGCGTTATCCGGTCATCACCAGCCCGGATGGCTGGTTCAAGCGCGTGCTCTATAAGTCCTTGGATGGATTCCCTATGGGCGTTATTTACATGGTCATTCTGTTTGCAATTGCGTCGTTCCTATTCCGTTACACAAAAATCGGCAAGTATGCCTGTGCCATTGGCTCCAACTGTGAAGCCACACGGCTTTCCGGCGTGGATACGTGTCACTGGACTATGCTGGTATACATCATTGCAGGAGTGTTCGCGGGTCTGGCAGGTATTTTCTACAGTGCTACATATACCTCTGTTCTGCCTGGATCTGGCGGAGGTATGGAAATGAATGCTATTGCAGCAGTTGTGATTGGTGGTACGTCGCTCAGCGGCGGTTCCGGTACAATGCTTGGCACACTTATTGG
>CAKQIZ010000135.1 GCA_934247125.1 uncultured Clostridia bacterium | reverse complement strand
GATAACATTCAAGTATACTTGAATGTCAATCTTTTTTTCTTTTTTGTGATATTTTTATGCTGAATATTCTTTCTATTCTTAATAAAGCAAAAGAATAACCACTCCAAACAACAGAACCAGAAGAAACATCACGAAAAGTATTATCCCTGTCGACCAGTTTTCCAGCGGTATTCCTGTCAGTTCTGCCAGTCCGATTACCCCTCCAAAAACCACGATCAGACCCATAATTATCCACAGACCATCTCCACCGCCACCTCTTCTCGGTGAACCTCCGCTTCCTCCATCGCATCCACAGGGACCGCCTGCACAGCCGTCATAATGAAATCCACTGTCATCCAGCTTTCCTCTTTCATGATCTCCTATAATGTTTTCCTCCTTCGCGTTCCTTAACTTTCCATATTTCAACCTGCGATTTCTCCCAGTTCGAATACTACGATTCTTTCCCTTGGATTTTCTTCCGGAAAGAGATCTTTACAATCAATCTCGTCCGAAAACTGTAACTCTTCCACATTCATCAGATACGCTATGTAATCATCAGAAGGATAATAAAAGAACAATTGGATCGGTCTCATATTCCGGTAATAGGACTCCAGTATTCTCGCTATCACATGCTGCAAAATTTCTACAGAAAACGGATTAAAAAAATACATTCTGTCCGCCTGATCCGGGACAACGAATTCTGTCGCATCCACTTTTTCAAAAGATACCCGTCCGGAAGAAACTGCTGTCTCTTTATTTTTCTGTGCATTTTCATAGATCCGCTCATCATATTCAATCCCGATAGACTGACATCTGGTCTGCCAGGACAAAAAGAAATCTACCCGTCCTTTTCCACAGCCATAATCCAACAGCAGATTGTTCTTTCGGATATACCCAGAATCCGCAAGGCGTTCCAGCACGGTATACGGTGTCGGCTCATAGGGGTATCTGTGTTGATCCGAATGAGAATCATCCCTTCCGCTTGTGCGGATGTGCAGTAGTTTGTCCCAACGCTGTTCGGTTTTGTCTTCTTTCATATGGTAGCTCCATCCTTCGTATGTGAAAACTCGATGCCTGCTTTTACTCTTGGCATCGAGTCTTCCACTAAAATTTTATTCCCTTTATACTCTCCAGAATCATCTTCTTATTTCTGTCATGAAGATAACTCTCATTCAATCTTGATTTTTTATATTTCAGATAAGTATTCTCCGTTTTATCAATCAGTAACTTTGTAAAGAACCGTTCCCAGCTGAAATATTTTTCGCTTTCTATATATTCTTCCGGAGAATCCAGGATTGCCTGAACCCTCCCAGCACTTCCTCCATCATCGCAAGCACTGCCGCCGTATAGGTAACAATATTTTTAATGTAAGCATATGCATAGTTCAGTCCGCAATAGCTCCCAAAACTACTCAATCCGTGATTCAGAATCCGTACTGTCATGGTGTATCTCCCCCATCTGTTCAGATGTTTTTATTCAATAACTCTTCATCGAATCTTAACTGTGAAGTTACTGAACAGTTACATTATTTTTTCAGATTCATTCCATCATGAAACGCCCTTCCAACGGTTGCCCCCAGTACCACATAGGTATTGTTAAACGGATCAAACGTAATTGGCTGAGCTTTTGCCACATCCACTTTACCGTTCTCGTCCAGTACACGCTCATCCACACTGATGTTTACGATTTCTCCCACCATCCGGCAACTTTCCGGGTCGTAGCTTTTCAGTCTGCACTCTACGGCAATCGGGAGTTCTTCGATCAGTGGTGCATCTATGAACTCTGATTTTACTGCGTGAAATCCTGCATTTGCGAATTTGTCCGGCTCTTTGGTTCCGGAAACGATTCCCACATAATCACATGCTTCCACATGAGCGGCATCTGCCATACTTACAGTAAATGCTTTTTTCGCCAGGATATCTTCGGTTGTCTTATGGCCGGCACTGATACACATGGTCAGTTCTTTTTCATCACTGATCCCGCCCCAGGCTGCATTCATTGCATTCGGTGTTCCGTCCTCTCCATAAGCTGCCAGGATAAATACCGGCTGTGGATATGTATATGCTTTTGCTCCTAAATTTTTCCTCATGTTAAAACCCTCCTGCTTTTTGTACTCTTTTCTGACAGACTCTGTCCTTTTATTATATCTCTGATTTACCTTCATCTCAACTGTTGTTTTCTGAAAAGGACTTGATTTTCTTATTTATATTTTCCGCATTTATTTGCCAATCATTAAAAGATGTTGTATACTAAAAAAAGTTTGGAGCAAACTATGAAACGCTGTTTCAGACACGCTCTAAATCACAGAATCAAAAACAAAGGAGTCTTACCCATGAAATTTATGTACCCTGCTGTCTTCCGCAAAAATGAAGACGGAACATACAACGGCTACTTTCCGGATCTCGAATGCTGCACCTCCACCGGAGATACTCTGGACGAAGCCATCGAGAATGCCAACGAAGCCGCCTACAACTGGATCACCGTAGAACTGGACGAAGAAGAACCCAACCTTCCCAGCATCTCCGACCCCTCCGACCTCGACCTGACCCCAGAAGACATCGTCCGCATCATCTCCGTAAATATTCGATTCTACGAAGGCTGGGATGAGTAGTACACAAAACACTATGCTACCATCCTCAAAACATTAAAACCGACAGGTATTGTATCTCACATCACACAGATACACCTGTCGGCTCTTTGTTTCCAGTCTTTTCACCTTCATAATCCATCAACATATTCTAATTATACTGTCCAACCATCAATTTTCATCTTTCATTACCAACATCTCCCAGTTACTACACCACTTCTCTTCTCCCCTTGCCGACACCGCTCACCACAATTACAGCCAATAAACAGCCAGAAAGCCGATCGCACTGTTTGCGAGCAACACTTTGTGGGCGGTTAGGGCAAGCTTTAAGATCCGACGCTTACGCAGGCTTTCGCGAGGGTCAGCTGACCCTCGTGAACCATAGCCGAAG
>CAKQIZ010000134.1 GCA_934247125.1 uncultured Clostridia bacterium | reverse complement strand
CATACATGCACAGCGATGCGCGTCCACCCTTACTCCATCGCTGCCAGGAATTCCGCCTTCATGCTGCAGCCGAGCTCGTATCCGAGATCCGCAAACGTCTTATCCATCGCATCGAGCGTCATCGCCATGTCATCGACATTGGCATTTTCACCCATGTGTCCGATCCTTATTACCTTTCCCGCCAGCACATCGAAGCATCCGGAGATCATCACATTGTACCTGTCCCTCATCGTCGACAGGATCTGCTCGTCCGTCAGTCCATCAGGCACCTCGATAACCGTAACAGTGTTCGCATATCCCTCCTTCAGATAAAGCGACAGCCCGGCCTTGCGCACCGCCTGCCTCGTCGCAGCTGCGATCTTTGCATGACGCTCCACGATATCCGGCTCGGCCTTCACGTTATCCACCGCAACCCTCAGACCGTTGATATCACTGATCGGCATCGTGTACGGGAACCACTTGTCTTCGTAATAGGTTTTGAACGTCAGGATGTTCGCGTAAAACGCAGCGATCGGCGTCTTGCGATTTTCCATGGCAGCCATGGCCTTGTCGCTCACCCAGAGCATCGTCAGACCTGCCGGAGCGGAAAGCGCCTTCTGCGAACCGCCGCAGAGTATATCAATCTGACTTTCGTCAACATTCACGTACTCGCCGAACATTCCGGCCACGGAATCCACCACTGAAAGGATGCCAAACTCCGCGAGCATCGGACAGATCACCGAAACGTCGTTGATCACACCGCTCGGAGTGTCGCAGTGCACCACTGTCGCATATTTGAAGTCCGAGTCTTTTTCGAGGAAAGCTCTCAGCTCTGCCGCGTCAATCGGTTTCTGATAGTCCGACGTGAACAGCACAGGCTCGCCGCCGTACATCTTCGCAAAATCCGCAAAGCCTTTTCCGAATATACCGTTGTCGAGCACGAGCACTCTGTCTCCCGGCTCTGTCAGCGACGCGCACGCCGCTTCAAGTCCGAGTATGCCCTCGCCGCCAAGTATATATGCCGTTCCCGACGAATGCAGAAGCTCCTGCAGCAGATCACACGTCTCCTTGTAAAATTCGCAGAAAGCCACATCCAGATCAGGGTTCGTGGTCTCCATACTCCTTGCCATTCTCACGTTTTCACGGACCTGCGTCGGTCCCGCCGTCATTATCTTGTACATATCATTACCTCCTCGTTGTATTTCCGATATTTCGATATCCTTTATATACTCATAAAGCCCGGGACCGTAACGGCCCGGGCTGTTCCATGCATTAAGATGCAATTAGTATCTTAATGCGATCTCCTTTAATTTTCCTGCAAACGGCACTACGATGATACCTGCTACTACGACCTGTACCACGTTGCCCGGGATCGAGCCGAACGGAGCGATCCAGTTTCCAAAAAGGATAACTTCTGCAAAATAGTATCCTACGACTTTTATGACCAGTGCGGCCACAACTGCGATAGTGTTTGCCACTACCGGACGTACCCTGAGCTTTTCAGAGATCGTACCTGCTACGAATCCCATAATGCCCACGATTATAAATGTGAACGGCGCCCATGCTGTCCAGCCTGAGATCAGGTCAAAGAGACCCATTCCTATGCCACCTGCGATAGCACCTGTCTTTCTGCCATATATGAATGCCCCCAGAAAAAGCGGTACGTTTCCAAGATGGATAAGTCCGCCGTTGCCGATAAACGGCAGTCTGATGTTGATAAACATCGTTGCGACCAGCGTCAGCGCGATAAAGAGACCGTTGATGACCAGCATCTTAGTCTTGCTCTGCGGTGTAACTGTACCTGTGTTTGTGTTCATTTTGTTTCCTCTCTCGTTTATATCATTTTTGGTTTCTGTAATTACTGTTAAATATCATACATCAGTACTATACTTATTGAAATATACAAAATTATTTATTTTTATAATAACAGATATGCTTTTTAACCATATTAAGCGTACAGAAATGGTAAAGAACGTGCAATTATATGAGAATATTCGGGGCAGTTCGGCAGCGTACATGGTTTCCGGCCGCCGGCCGGCACCGCACGAAAACCGGCAGACCGCGTTGAAAAAGGCACGCCGATGTCGCGCAGGAGTCCGCCAATCGTACATACGGCCGGACATGCGAAAGCGCGGACTGCAAGCTACGCAAATGCCAGACACCGCCCGGACATACGAAAGTTCGACAAATCATGCCCACACCCGGCGGATCGCTGCTATCATGCACACCCCCGGCAAGCCGCGCTTGACTTTTTTGCAAATGAAAAATATAATAATCACTGAACGAGCAGCAAACTTGCGTAAGTCCAGTTTTGCCGCTCGTTTTATTTTTAAACTTGATATGATAGTAAAAAGTGTGTAGCTCATCAGCGTAAGTCCAGCTTATATGACAGCGCACACTTTTTTTATGCGGAAGAAGGAGGGTTACAACAAAATGACAGAAAGTCACAAAATGAAAGATATGCCGGTCAGCAAACTGATGATCCGGATGGGGATCCCGATGATCCTTTCCATGGCACTGCAGGCGGTGTACAACATCGTGGACAGCGCTTTCGTAGGCAACATGAGAACCGGCAGCGAATCGGCGCTGAATGCGCTTACGCTGGTGTTCCCGGTACAGATGCTCATGGTCGCTGCCGGGATCGGAACAGGCGTCGGCGCCAACGCGCTTCTCGCCAGGACGCTCGGGCAGGGGGACAATGCAAAGGCTGCAAAGGTCGCCGGAAACAGCCTGTTTCTCGGTGTCGTCATCTATGCGGCATGTCTGCTGTTCGGGATCTTCGGCGTGAAAGCATACATTTCTTCGCAGACAGCAGATGCGGAAGTCCTTGAAATGGGAACGGTCTATCTGAGGATATGCTGCATCCTTTCGTTCGGGATCGTTTTCTTCTCGCTGTTTGAAAAGCTGCTGCAGGCGACCGGCCGCTCGCTCTACTCCACGATCGGGCAGGTCACGGGAGCAGTGATAAACATCATCCTCGA
>CAKQIZ010000133.1 GCA_934247125.1 uncultured Clostridia bacterium | reverse complement strand
CGTGTACCCTGGTCGGTTAAAAGTGCCCCCAGAGTCCAAGCTCCCAAAGGTTCCTCATGCTCCTGAATCTTACTGAGTAACAGAAAAAACATCATCTCCTCCTGTGAGGTAAAAAAACCGAGGGGACTACGACTATCTGACGTTACGAAATTCTCCATCAATTATAAAACTGCCTTTCTACAGAAAGCGCCAAGCGTGCTGTAATGCTCAGGTGCTTTACCAATTTAAAATTACTCTTCGTGCAAATGCGATTATTGTATTATTGTGACAGTCTGTTCAAACCCAAAACAGCAAAATGCCTGCACCGGCGCATCTTCTAGCTTTATCCCCATTGGAAGCCAAGAAATAATACTTTCAGCTTATACGTCCTGCCAATCACCCTATGATTATGTTCTCATAATCTTTTTTACAATTATATCATCATTCCGTTGTAGATTCAAGAAAAAACTATAATTTTGCAGCCACTGCGCAAATTTCCAGTTTGTACAAATTCTCTGCGGAAATAATGCAGTAGCGAACGGCCTATACACCATTCCGATGACCTATGGACGGTATTGCTTGTAAAAGACGAACAAATATGTAACTCACAAAGGGTATAGGACACCGCGCAAGGCATTTCCTAATTTTATTTACTTCTGCTATTGCAACGGTTATTTTGCTACTAGTTTTTCTTAAGCCATTCCAGATATTGCTCCATGCCTTGCTCAATAGAGAAACGTGGTTTCCATCCAAAATCTTCAAAAGCGCGCCGGACGCTCAATGCACCCAAGTTATCATATCCCAGGTCACCGGAGCCCACATGAATCGGAGCATGAGGGAATAGTTCCTGCGCCTTTTTGATAATTCGCGTGTATGGAATCACCTCGCCACCGCCAACATTGTATTCAGTGTGAGGATTATGATTCTGCAATGCAATCTTCGCAATGGCTTCCACACAATCTTCAATATAGATGAAGTCCAGCATTTGTTCGCTACCATGCGCCCAATCCACCTTGCCATCCTTCAGAAGTGCGCTGAGAATCATGTTTACAGGGCACTCATTTACCCGACCTGGGCCATACACAAAGCCAACACGCAACGAAACGCTATCCAAGCCATAGTTGCGCACTAACTCCTCGCACGCCACCTTGGTTGCTCCGTATGGGTTTTCCGCATGAAGCGGTATGGTTTCGTCCACTACATCATAGTGTACATTACCATACACTGCACCAGAGCTGATGTACACATAACGGTCTACGCCGTAATTTCGAGCCGACTCCAGGCTGGTCAGTACACCGCTCACGTTTGTCCGATAAATCTTGTAAGGATTATCCAGAAACATTTTCGGATGAGAAACGCCAGCATTATGAATGATTCGATCTACCCGATGCTGCTTGAGCAGCATATTCAGCGTACCATAATCCGTCACATCGCCTTGTACATATTGAACACCGGGATGTTTTTTTCCAGGTGTATGGAGGCTGTAGGAGATTACTTCCTCGCCATAATCAGCCAAGTAGGAAGCAAGGCGGGTTCCAATCAGGCCGTTTCCACCGATCAGTAATGTGGACATAGTAAAACACTCCTTTTGTGAATTAGTTGGGCGGCAGAGGTCGCCCTTATACACAAGGGAACCCCTGCCGCATTTAATCTAGTTTAACGGTTTAGTCGTACAGAATGCGAGAGATTTCGGGGTCATCCATATTGGATGCATCAAACCACACAGCGGGAATGACAATGTCAGAAGCTTCGCCTCCCTGTAGGACATTTACAGCCATCATCATTGCTTCATAGCCCATGGTGTAGGGATCCTGGGCAACAGCACCATAAAAATAGCCACTGCGTACTGCATTATTCAGTGTGCTGCCGGAATCAAAGCCAATCACAACCAGGTCTTTATATTTGCCATTGGTACGATCCAGATCCAATCCATCGGTGGTTGCACTCAAAACGCCAGTAGCTGAAGCTTCATTCACGCAGAAAATAGCCAGCACATCACTATTGGAAACAACGGACTGTGCTAGATTGCGAATATCCTCATCCGCCCTGGAGGCTGCAATATCGGTGCGGATAATTACAGCAGGATCCTTTTCACTGGCTTTGGCAAAAGCATCATTTCCGGTAATCGCAACGGCACCGGGATGCCACTCCTGGCACAGTTCATACATTCTGTTGGCAAAGCCACTGGTACGGTCACGGTGCACCGTCATAATCGCGTCAGGAGAAATTACGCTAAAAACGGCAGGATTTTCTGCGGTTGCAGCCTGAATTTTTGCAACAATCTCTTCATTTCTCAGCAACTCATCCGCAGCCTGACCGGCAGCCAGAACGCTATTGCTGGCAGAGGTAGCAGTCAAGGAACCTTCAGGAGGATTATCAAAAGTGATGTCATAGGCAATCACCGGAATTCCGGCATCACGGGCAGTAATCATCTGCTCATCCAATGCGCTGGAATCGCAGGCTGCAATCAGAATAGCATCCGGCTGCTTAGCCAGCGCCTGATTGAGAATATTGATTTGCTCATCTACCTGGGAAGAATCAGCAGAGGCATTGTAGCTAAGCTTCACGGTAACACCTTTTTGAGCCAGTTCATCAACAGCGCCGCGGGCTCCGTCTACATTGATATTGCAGTATTCAATGGAGAAGGAGTTGCCGACCATTTCGATGTTGAAGCTTTCGTTTTTCTCTGCCATAGCGGTAGGTAGGCAGAGTGCAAGGCACAGGCATAGGACAAGCGCGGTCAGTTTGGATACGGTGTGTTTCATTGTTTTTCTTCCTTTCATGTTTGTTTTTTCTATATACAGGAATTTCTTCCTGCCTATATTCAACTGCGTTTCAGCTTTTCGCCGCGATAAATATCCAGCATAACAGCAAGAAGCACCGCCAAACCAGTAAAGAGAACCTGCCACTGCTGCTGAATACCAATTGTCATCAAGCCATTTTTCAGAACAGCCATAATAAATACACCAATAATTGTGCCAAGCATTGTAC
>CAKQIZ010000132.1 GCA_934247125.1 uncultured Clostridia bacterium | reverse complement strand
AGCTTCAGCTTCAGGGGAGAAGGCCTGTTTGATGGCGATGTCGTAAAGAACTACAACAGATTCAAAGCCGAAAAAGAGCAGGAAAGATAACGTAAGCAAGATTGGAATTGTTGAAACGATAATGTGAAAGGAGTTAAAAAAGATGGACTATGAGAGAGAGCAGATCACGTTTGAGATCAAAGAGCATATAGGTGTCCTCTGTGTATATCATACGGGATGGAAAAAGGAGCTCAACCTTGTTTCGTGGAACGGTAATGCACCGAAGTATGATATCCGTGACTGGGATCCAGATCATGAGAGGATGAGCAGGGGCATCACACTTTCTGAAAAGGAGATGAGAAGAGTCAGACAGATGCTGGATGAAAGAGACCGCAGCCCCAAAGAGTCAAAACATACAGCAACAAGACCAGAAAAGGAAATGGAGCGATGAAGAAAAAACCAGGAGGCGTGAGCCCTGAGGAGATCGAAAAGGCAAGATCTGTGGATCTTCTTTCCTATCTTCGGGCATGCGATCCCGCAGAGCTTGTGTATGTCAGCGGCAGCACATACTGTACGAGGAGCCACGACAGCTTGAAGATCAGCAACGGAGCATGGATGTGGTTCTCACAGGGGATCGGAGGCTGGAGTGCGCTGGATTATCTCATAAAGGTGAAAAATTACGGATTCATAGAGGCGGTAAGAGCGATAAACGGACAGGAGGTCAGATGTGATGCTCCTGTTTTTTCTTGCCCGAAAAAAGACGAACGCAAGCTTCTTCTCCCGCAGAAAAACAGTGATGAACAAAAAGTCACAGCCTATCTTCTCAGCCGGTGCATAGACCTTGAGATCATAGACTACTGCGTGAAAAAGGGATATATCTATGAGTCGCTTCCCTATCACAATGTGATCTTCGTGGGATATGACAGTGAAAATATACCGCGGTATGCATCATATCGGTCCATAGGAAAAAGAAGATCTCTTGGCGATGCAGCGGGAAGTGACAAGCATTTTTCATTCCGGATAGAAAACCCGGAGAGCAGAGACCTGCACGTCTTTGAAAGTGCAATAGATCTTCTTTCGTATGCGACGCTGGTGAAAAGAGCGGGAGGAGAGTGGAAAAAAGAAAACCTCATGTCTCTTGCGGGAGTGTATTCAGGAAAGGCTGACGGCACGGTGAAAGTGCCTGCAGCGTTATCAAGGATACTTTCGGAGAACCGGAAAATAAGAAGGATATTCCTCCATCTTGATAACGATCCTGCAGGAAGAAGAGCTGCAAAAGGACTTGCGGAAAGTCTTAAAGATATAGCAGAGGTCTATGATGATCCGCCCGCATCAGGCAAGGATATGAACGATCATCTCTGCATGATATGCGGAAAAGAACAGGCGATGAAAAAGGAAAGGACAGACAGATATGAACGATGATAAAAAGCTCGAAGTCATCTGGGTGCAGCCTATGATGGAGCCACAGTTGATAGAAATAGATAATGATCTTGAGTCGATGCAGGAACTTGTAGATGGATATATAGAAGAATATATGCCGTTCGAAGATGACGCTGCGATCGTGTGCAACGAAGAAGGAAAGATGCTGGGACTTGCCCCAAACCGTGCGATCTATGATCAGGACGGGCGCATGCAGGAGGTGATCTGCGGAAGCTTTTTCATCTGTCATGCACCCATCGGTAGCGAAGAATTCGGTTCGCTTCCTGAGGATATGAAGAAAAAATATATGGAAAAATTCAAAGCACCGGAGCGTTTTTTCATGACAGCTGAAGGCATCAAGGCAGTGAAGCTGGATACGAAAAATCAGAAGAACGATATCAGGGAGCGGTAGGTGCATCGTCTTAGCGAGCACTGCATTTTTACTCCTGCGGATAAAAATGCTTCTCGTTAGGGAAGACCCTAAGACCCTTGAAAAGAACAGGAGAGAAATGATGAAAAGAACGATAAAGAAACAGGTATGGCTGAATCGGACAGAGGCACGTGAGCTTCAGAAGAAAGCAAAGAAAGCGTGCCTTTCGGAGGCGGGACTTGTGAGGATACTCATCAGCGGATATGAGCCAAGGCAGCAGCCGGATGAAAGCTTTTATGAGCTTGCAAGGCAGCTTTCGGCAGTAGGAAATTCACTGAACCAGATCGCAGCCAGGGCACACAGTCTCGGATATATTGACGAGGTGAAGTATGAGGAAGAGGTAAGACGTCTTCACATGCTGCAGGCAGATCTTGAGGAGGCGGTCCTTGCACCGGTGAAAAGGAGCTTTTGATGGCAGTCACTAAGATATGGGATGTGAAGAGCAGGCTGGATCATGTGATCGACTATGTGACAGATCCGGAGAAGACGTATAACGCAGGCTATGATGACGGAGAACAGAAATATTTCGTCACAGCTATGAACTGCAATGCCACATGTGCGAAGAGGCAGTTTCAGAATGTGAAGAAACAGTTTTCAAAGACCGGTGGCATCATAGCCTACCACGGATACCAGAGCTTTGCACCGGGAGAAGTCAGTGCGCAGGAGGCACATCGGATAGGAGTGGAGCTTGCGGAACAGCTCTGGTCAGGCCGCTTTCAGGTGATCGTATCGACACACGTGAATACGGACTGCATCCATAACCATCTGCTTTTCAATTCCGTATCCTTTAAGGACGGAAAAAAATATCATGACTGCCGGGATGCTTACAGGAAGATGAGGGAAACCTCGGATCGTATCTGCAGGGAGCACGGGCTTTCTATGATAGAAGATCCACAGAACATAAAAGATCCGTCTAATCTGCACCGCATGGACAGGGCCGGTATGCCTACGAGATATAATGTGACGAGGCAGGCGGTGGATGAGGCGATAGCAAAAAGCTCTAATCTCCATGAGCTTGCGATGAACCTGAAGTCTTTAGGTTATACAGCACGCTTTCAGGCAAACCGCAAATACTGGACGGTGATCCCAAAAGGATGGGAAAAACCCATACGCCTTGCAAGGCTTGGAGAAGAGTATACGAACGAAAGGATACTTGCAAGACTTTCAGAAGAAAG
>CAKQIZ010000131.1 GCA_934247125.1 uncultured Clostridia bacterium | reverse complement strand
CCCTATGAAACGGTTTCCAGCCTGAAAAATCGGTTGGAGCGTATGTACGCATCCGTGTGCCTTGGGAACGTAAAAGGTATTGCCTGGTTCATCTGCCGGAAAACGGGCGAAACCGAAGACCGTCTGAACTGCATAGCGGAAAACAAAGAAGAAAAGTAGAGAAAGGCGGCGAAGCAAATGGAAACCTTTCTGGGAATACTGATCCCTTTCCTGGGTACGACCCTGGGGGCCGGGTGTGTGTTCTTTATGAAAAAATCCCTGGGCGATCTGGTGCAGCGGTCTCTGGCGGGGTTTGCCGCCGGAGTGATGGTGGCGGCTTCGATTTGGAGTCTGCTGATCCCGGCGATAGAGCAGTCTGAGAATATGGGGAAGCTCTCATTTCTCCCTGCTTTTATAGGCTTCTGGGTGGGCGTACTGTTCCTGCTTGCCCTGGATCATCTGATTCCCCATCTCCATGTAGGCAGCGAACAGGCAGAGGGACCCCGCAGCAGCCTGAGCCGCACTGCCATGATGGTGCTGGCCGTCACCCTGCACAACATCCCGGAGGGCATGGCCGTTGGCGTGATGTATGCAGGCTTCGTTGCGGGAAGTCCCCAAATCACGGCGGCCAGTGCGCTGGCCTTATCCATCGGCATCGCCATTCAGAATTTTCCTGAGGGAGCCATCATCTCCATGCCCCTAAAGGCGGAAGGGGAGAGCAAGGGTCGGGCGTTTCTCGGCGGCGTTCTTTCCGGCGTTGTGGAGCCTATCGGTGCGGTGCTGACGATTTTGGCGGCAAGTTTCGTGATCCCGGCACTGCCCTATCTGTTGAGCTTTGCGGCGGGGGCCATGCTCTATGTGGTCGTAGAAGAACTGATTCCGGAAATGTCCCAGGGCCGGCACTCCAACCTTGGCACCGTCTTCTTTGCCGCCGGATTCAGCGTGATGATGGTGCTGGATGTGGCACTGGGATAGGAGAAAATAGGATGATCGGTCAGGCATCGCCAAAACTTGGATGCCAATTTTATTGAAAGAAGGAACTGTCAATGATCAAAACCGTTGTAAAAGTAGAGGGTATGGCCTGTTCCATGTGCGAGGCCCATGTCAATGATGCCGTTCGCGGGGCCTTTCCCGTGGACAAGGTCACGTCTTCCCATTCCAAGGGGGAGACGGTGATCCTCTCCAAGGAGCCCTTGGACGAAACCGCCCTCCAGGCCGTGATCGACGGCACCGGCTACAAAGCAGGCGCGGTGACTGCCGCACCCTACGAGAAAAAAGGATTGTTCCATTTTGGAAAATAATTGAAAAACCGTTAGATCGGTCCGGGTGCCTTCAAAAGGCCCCCTGGATTTATCTATATACATTCCATATCAGGAGGAATATTAAAATGGACATGAAGAAAATTGGTTTGTTTGCCGCCGGTGTGCTCTTTGGCACTGCCGGACTGAAAGTTCTTACCAGCAAGGATGCAAAGAAGGCCTACGCCCAGACCACAGCTGCCGCACTGCGGGCAAAGGACAGTGTCATGACCACCGTCACTGCGGTGCGGGAGGGTGCTGACGACATCTACGCCGAGGCCCAGGCCATCAATGACCGCCGCACCCAGGCGGAGGCAGAAGCTGTGGTAGCGGACACTTCCGTGGAAACAGAGGAAAGCCAGGCGGAGTGACCCATGAAATGCACGATCCAACATGAACTTCCCGGGCGGCTGCGGGTCCATCTGTGCTGCGGAAGGATGACCCTTTCCCAGGCGGATGTACTGGAATACTATCTGCTGTCTGTGGAGGGCGTGAAGTCCGTGAAGGTCTATGACCGGACACGGGATGCGGTGGTGGTGTATGACGGGGCACGGGCCGGGGTGGTCCGTGCCCTGGCTGCCTTTTCCTTTGCCAAGGCGGAAAAACTGGAACTGGTGCCGGAGCATACTTCCCGGGCTCTGAACCGGGAGTTTGAAGACAAGCTGGCGGTCACCGTAATGCGCCGGTGTGTCTCCCGGCTGTTTCTGCCGGTACCCATCACCTCGGCTCTGGCGGTGCTTCGCTCCGTAAAGTACATCCGGGAGGGACTTCTGGCTCTGTGGCACCGGAAGCTGTCCGTTGCGGTGCTGGACGGTACTGCCGTGGCGGTGTCCATTCTCCGGGGGGATTACAATACCGCCGGTTCCGTCATGTTCATGCTGCGGCTGGGGGAGATTCTGGAGGAGTGGACCCACAAAAAATCCGTGGCCGATCTAGCCTCTGCCATGAGCCTGAAAGTAGACAAGGTATGGCTCCAGGCAGAGGGTACAGAGGTGCTGACGGATGTCCGTTCCGTCCGCCCCGGAGACCGCATCGTCATCCGCACCGGGGGTATGATCCCCCTGGACGGCAGCGTGGTAGAGGGAGAGGCCATGGTCAATCAGTCCTCTCTCACCGGTGAATCCATGCCCGTGGCCAAGAGGCCGGGAAGCCCCGTCTATGCCGGCACCGTGGCCGAGGAGGGCGAATGTGTCATCTCCGTGGAGAAGATATCCGGCAGCGGCCGGTATGACCGGGTGGTTCAGATGATCGAGGAGTCGGAAAAGCTCAAATCCACCGCCGAGGACAAGGCCGCCCGGATGGCGGACAACCTGGTACCCTACACCCTGGGCGGCACGGCACTGACCTACCTTGTGACCCGGAATGTGACCAAAATGCTGGCGGTGCTGATGGTGGACTTTTCCTGCGCCTTAAAGCTGGCCATTCCCATTGCCGTGCTGTCGGCCATGCGGGAAAGTGCCGGATACCACATTTCCGTCAAGGGTGGCCGATTCCTGGAAGCCGTGGCCAAAGCGGATACCATTGTCTTTGACAAGACCGGCACTCTGACCTACGCCACGCCCACCGTGGCGGCCATCGTCCCCTTCGGCGGGCAGCAGGAGACGGAAATGCTGCGGCTTGCCGCCTGTTTGGAGGAACACTACCCCCACTCCATGGCCAATGCCGTGGTGGAGGAGGCCAAGCGCCGGGGCCTTTCCCATGAGGAATACCATTCCCAGGTCCAGTATGTGGTGGCCCACGGTATTTCCAGCATGGTGGAGG
>CAKQIZ010000130.1 GCA_934247125.1 uncultured Clostridia bacterium | reverse complement strand
GGAGTTATCAAAAATTCTTTTACTGCATCTGTGTGGATACGATAGTTTATTTTTGAAAGTTCTCTCTTTACATCCCATCCAATCGCTAACCGATCTGCTTCATCTTTCTTTAATCGCTGATAATCTTTGATGATATAAAGCTTAAATTCCGGTGAAATCCATGAAGCAAACTCGAAAGCTATATCTGTATGGGCATAAGTGCCGCCATACCGTCCCGATTTTGATACGATACCGATTGCATCTGTTGCTTTTATCCATTGCTGCGGTGTCAGCGTAAAAGCATTATCACCAGATTCTGCTTTAAACCTATCGAATTCGATAGGTTTAAAATTGGGATTGTGAATTTGTTCCCACAAGCCCAAAAATGAAATCGTAGAATGATTACGCATCCAGTTTGCTACCACGATAAAAGCATTGTCTGGATTTTTATATTTTGCAATATCAGTGAGCGAAATATAAGCGTCTTCATTAACAACATCGCCCATCACTCTGATTTCTGTCCCATTGGCATCTATTTTCATATTCTTCATATTTTCTCTTCACCCCTCCCATTCTATTTTTCAAATATGCTCTACACTTGTGCTACAAGTATATCACACACCATCTTCCAAATAAATCCATAGTTAAATTTTTACGTTGATAACGAGATTCAAAGTCTATTTCCTTGAAATATAACATAGTAGAAAAACGACAGGCAATCCCGCAGACCGCCTGTCATCTAAAATAACCCATATTGAATTTTAATTATTCAAACTCTATCGTCCCCGGCGGTTTCCCCGTGCAGTCGTACATCACGCGGTTGACGTGCTTTACTTCGTTGACGATTCTCGTAGTGACCTTGTCGATCACTTCCCACGGCAGGTGAGCCGCTTCAGCGGTCATGAAGTCGCTCGTAAGCACTGCGCGCAGTGCGACAGCATAATCGTAAGTCCTAAAGTCACCCATGACTCCTACGCTTCGCATATTCGTCAGCGCAGCAAAGTACTGACCCAGCGTGCCTTCCTCGCCGTATTTAGGTATCAGACCTGCATCCATCGCAGCCGCGATCTCCTCACGGTAGATCGCATCGGCATCCTGCACGATCTTTACCTTTGCCTCAGTTACCTCGCCGACGATCCTCACGCCTAGCCCAGGCCCCGGGAACGGCTGGCGGAACACCAGATATCCAGGTATTCCCAGTTCGAGCCCCGCTTTTCGCACTTCATCCTTGAACAGCATCCTGAGAGGCTCTATGATCTCCTTGAAATCAACGTGATCCGGCAGACCTCCGACATTGTGATGCGATTTTATCACAGCAGACTTGCCGAGACCTGACTCGATCACATCCGGATATATCGTGCCCTGCACCAGGAAGTCCACAGCACCGATCTTTTTCGCTTCTTCCTCGAACACACGGATGAATTCCTCACCGATGATCTTCCTCTTCTGCTCCGGCTCAGACACACCTGCAAGCTTTTCATAAAAACGCTGCTGCGCATTGACCCTCACGAAATTCAGATCATACTCTCCGTCAGGCCCGAAAACAGCCTCGACCTCGTCGCCCTCGTTCTTCCTCAGAAGACCGTGGTCAACGAACACACATGTTAGCTGCCTGCCTACCGCCTTTGACATCAGCACCGCCGCAACAGATGAATCAACTCCGCCCGAAAGCGCACACAGCACCTTTCCGGAGCCTACCTTTTCTCTGATAGCCTTTATCGTATCGTCTACAAACGATCCCATCTGCCAGTCACCGCTGCATCCGCACACATCTCTTACGAATGCACCGAGCATCTTCATGCCCTCCACAGTGTGCATCACCTCCGGATGAGGCTGCAGTGCGTAGATCTTCCTCTCGCGGTTTTCCATAGCTGCGATCGGACATACCGGTGTATGCGCCGTTACTGTAAAGCCTTCTGGCGCCTGGCTTATATAATCGGTATGGCTCATCCAGCAGATCGTTTTATCTGCAACATCTGCGAAAAGCCCGCCTTTGTCATCTATATCGACTTCCGTCCTGCCGTATTCGCTGACCGGCGCAGTTTCTACCCTGCCTCCCAGCTGGTGCGCGATCAGCTGCGCGCCATAACAGATCCCCAGCACAGGCACGCCCAGCTCATATATCTCTTTCGAATACTGAGGCGAATCATCACCGTAAACACTGTTCGGACCACCGGTAAAAATAATCCCCTTCGGAGCCTCCGCTTTCAGCTCATCGATGCTCATCGTGTAAGGGTGCACTTCACAGTAGACGTTACACTCCCTGACACGTCTGGCGATCAGCTGATTGTACTGCCCGCCGAAATCCAGAACTATAATTTTTTCATGTTCCATATATCAAAGACCTTCTCTCTTTTATCTCTTGCTGCTTCCCGATGTCTCCTTCAGGATAACGTCATGAGCTCCGCCTTCCACGATACTTGTCGCAGAAACGACCGTGAGCTTTGCATTCTTCTGAAGATCAGGAATAGTCATGAGTCCGCAGTTGCACATAGTCGACTTCACCTTCTGCAGCGACTGCCTTACATTGTCGCTGAGCGGCCCCGCATAAGGCACATACGAATCGACGCCTTCCTCGAACGAAAGCTTGCTGTCGCCGCCCATATCATAGCGCTGCCAGTTTCTCGCTCTGTTCGAGCCTTCTCCCCAGTACTCCTTGACGTAACTTCCGTTTATATTGAGCTTTGCTGTAGGCGACTCGTCGAATCTCGAGAAATATCTTCCGAGCATCAGGAAGTCCGCACCCATTGCCAGCGCCAGCGTCATGTGGTAATCGTAAACGATGCCGCCGTCCGAACAGATCGGCACATATATACCGGTCCTGCGGTAATAATCGTCTCTTGCCTTTGCGACCTCGATAACTGCAGAAGCCTGTCCTCTTCCGATACCCTTCTGCTCTCTCGTGATACATATCGAACCGCCGCCGATGCCGACCTTTACAAAATCAGCTCCGGAATCAGCCAGGAAGTTGAAACCTTCTCTGTCCACGACGTTTCCCGCGCCGATCTTCACGCTGTCGCCGTACTTTTCACGCACGAAATCAAGCGTGATCTTCTGCCATTCAGTGAAGCCCTCGGA
>CAKQIZ010000129.1 GCA_934247125.1 uncultured Clostridia bacterium | reverse complement strand
TGTCCCGGCGCACAGTCGAGCGCGCTGACAAAGTCGTTTTCATCAGATTCACTGATCTGTGACATAGCGTTATTTTCGACTTCCTGAGAAATATCGCTGTCCGGCTGATCTGCTGTTACATCCGTTCCCGAACCCGCATCAGCCTCTGAAGTACTTCCCTCTGTCACAGTGATATGTATGATCGGTGATGATTTCACATCTGATGGCTTTACATATTCAGTCTTCCCTGCCTCCTCGGAATAAAGTGTATATGCCTCCTTCTTTACAAAATACTTGACATTCGCCGTACCTGCTTTTTCGCCCTTCACGATATAGTCACCATTGCTGTTCTTGCTCAGCGTTATCACATCTGAGCTTTCAATCTTTTTCCCAGCGTCATCGACCAGCTTCCATGTTCCTTTATCCGCTCTGAATCCGTAAAAAGCTCCGTCCATTTTGTCTATCCCGTTCATTTCTATGAGGTTGAGATTCAGAGTTTTTCCCTGTGCAACATCTTTCTCGCCGTCCGAAGCATTGTTCAGCTTCACTTTGTTCAAGGTGTAAAGCGGCAGTATCTTTCCCACGCTTCCCTGCGCGCCTTTGCCTGTACGCTTCAGTTCCCCTCCCGTTATAGAGATCGCTCTGTAATCAGAAAGCTTGCCGGTCGCATCGTCATATTCCGGGCTGACGCCGATCTCATTCATAGCTGACTTTATCTGACTGTAATCCAGATGCTTCACCCATGGATTATCCCAGGTATAAGTCGATCTGCCGTAGCCATGCTTCACCTTTATACCTCTGGTAAGCCCGTGTGATTCGTCATAGCCTACATCTCTGCTCTTCCTGTCTCTGAGATTCTGGTTCGCGTTCTTGAACTGCGTCATGAATCCCGACTGCGAATATCCCTTGCTTGTAAAGTATGTCGTCTTCGCATTGTCATCGTAATAGCATCCGTTATATGAAAATATAGTCACAGTGTACGATATTTCCACCGGGCAGTCATACAGCATCGTATCCACATAATCTGTCTGGAATATGCTCTGCACTACTCCGGTGTGGCCAGGCAGTGTAACTCTCTGAGTACTGGTCGTACTCTCCGAATTCGTTGTGCTGTTTGTGTCGCTCACACTGCTTTCCCAAAGCTCGCCCTCTGTAAACGACAGCCCCGTCTCTGCCTTGAAAAACGCAGTGTCTTTGCCAAAGGTGAAGTTCACGCTCTGGGTCGACGAAAAGTTCCTCTGATGTCCATGGGATATAGTTGATGAGAGTGTTTCCTCTTTTGATTTTGTTATGGATATCTCCTGCTCTACAGGCTCTGTACTTTCGTTTTTGAAAGAGCTCACTGTTCCTTTGTCACTGGATTTTGCATTGAACCCGATGATCTCTGTGCCGCTGGACACCGCTGCCAGTGCCTGGTCGAGATTATCGTAATTCTTCAATGCTGTAGTGACTCCCGTGCTCTTCGGCTCTTCCGGATCAGATTGCGCACTTATAGGTGTTATGGAAAAATCACTGTATGCTATTCCAAAACAATTATAGATATATCGGTATGTACTTCCCTGTCTGTCTCTTGTTGCAAATAAGTTGTATATGATATCTCCATCCTCTTTGTCATCCTCCATGGCTTTCAGTGAAGAGTTGTGCTTGAAATCCTTCGCGCTGATCCTTCCCGGGTTGACATCTACCAAAAGACTGTATGCCGCATCCTGCACTTCATTGAGATTGCTGGCAGTACGCTTGCCGGACACGATCGTATTCACATCGCATTCTCTGTATTTGCTTTTGTCATTACTGGAAACTTTGCTTTCCTTATACGCAGAAAGGCCTTCTTTCAGTTTTCCATAGCCTTTTCCACCCTTTGAAACATCATTCATGAACCTGGTCTTGAACGGCTTGTCGTTGAAAGAATAGTATGATTCATGATTTGATGCGAATACTCCTGTTGCAAATGAAGCCCAGTATTCTGCGGGAGTAAGATTTGTACCGTCTATCTTTCCTTTATAGATCGTGTACTCCATCAGGCTGTCCAGATCTGATACATCCGGTCTGCCTTCAGTTATTCCGCCACATATATCGTAATAAGTGGTAGTTATATCTCCGTCTTTTCTAACAAATGATTTAAAATCATCGCTGTTTCCTATTGTATTATAAGTAGCATTTTCCTGGTTTTTCACCTTTCCTTTTGACTCGGATGCATAAGCCGCTGCGCTGTCAAAAGCCGACACCGAATATAAAAAGGCCGATAACAGCATCGCCGCTGTCAGTATCCCTGATACTGCTGTCCTGAAAATCCCTTTCACGTTTCTCACCTTTATTCCTTTTCTAATATGATACTGATGACTTCTGAATCGTTATCTGAGCCGGTCCCAGTTTCCAGCACAAGCTTTCCGTCATTGACTGTACCTCTCACTACATCCTGCCCTTTTATGCGGAAAATATAGCTGTCATCTTTTTTCTTGTATTTCCCTTCTGCTAAAACAGTTTCAGAAGAATCTTTCGATGATGAACTTTGGGATGATGATCCGTCCTCAGATGATCTGTCCCCTGCTGAAAGATCTGAAGCTTCCATCAGCACAAAGCTTCCGTCATCTTTTATACGCAGCGTTATCGAAACTTTGTCGCCTGCGCTCGATCCCAGTGATTCAGCAAGCTGTTCCATATCATAGCTTTTATCATCTTTTTGTACAGCTGTAACATGCTAATCACCTGCTATCGAACTGCCGCAGCCTGAAAACGCAAACAAGACAGCTATCGCCATAATTGCTGAAATTATTTTTGTTATTCTCCTCTGCATCCTGCACCTCCTGTCGTCAGTCATTTTGAACTAATTCTAGTTTTTGTTTTTACATTTTCATATACATGATACCATATTCCCCTGCAGTATGCATTTGATTTTTATCATAAGCGATATTCGGGAACAAAAAAGTGAGCAGACAAGATCTTCGATTTCGTAAGCGTCAAATCCTGGCACATTGAAGTCAACCATGGCTATAGCCTACAATAGCCATGATACTAACACCGGCTATGACACTGGTTCGCCTTTTCGCCTGATCATTCGCAGGCAGCGGCTTTACAGGTGTCAACTACGGCCTTTGTCCATGGCATCAGCTGCTCCAGATCATA
>CAKQIZ010000128.1 GCA_934247125.1 uncultured Clostridia bacterium | reverse complement strand
GTGGTTTCGGGGACAGAAGCCGAGATAGACAGTGTGCCGTTCCCGGAAGATCCTCAGAGGCTTGCGGCTGTTTACGGGCCGTCGTATGAGCTTCTGACGATGCTCGGAGCGGAGGATAAGATAGTGGTCAGAGCCGATGTGCAGACTGATGATTTCCCGTGGGCTGAAAAGGTGTTTTCACGCATCAGCGAGGTGCCTGCGCTGGAAAATGTGCACACTTCGGTGAATTTCGAGGAGCTGATGACATATGAACCCGACATCGTGTACACGTTCCCCAGGGAAAACGAGCTGACTCAGCTCAAGAAAGCAGGAGTGGCTGCACTGCCGGGAGAGACTGAGGAGACTCTTGCAGGAGTGACAGACCAGGTGAAGTCTTACGCACAGACGCTCGGCGCGGATGCGAAAAAGCGGGCTTCGGAGTACTGTGAATATTTTGATGAAAAGCTCGAGTGGGTGAGGTCGCGTACCGACGGGATAAAGAAAAAAGACAGACCGGATGTCTACTATGCCGGCGTGGACATACTCACGACTTACGGCAAGCATTCGGACATCATAGAAGTGATAGAAAGTGCAGGCGGCAATGCCGTGTCAGCTGATCTGAACGCCGGCAACAGGACACAGATAGACTATGAACAGCTCATGGCATGGGATCCGGATGTGATATTCATAGATCACGGCGGCATGAACGACGGCAAGACAGTCGAGCAGCTGAAAAAGGAATTGAAGAGCAAGGCGTCGTACAAGTCGCTCAAGGCTGTGAAGAACGATCAGGTCTATGCGACTCCGTCGGGCGTATTCTACTGGGACATGGGCATACAGAAGATACTGCTCGTGATGGATATGGCCAAGATACTGCATCCCGACGAGTTCAAGGACCTCGATATGGCTCAGGAAGTGATGGAGTTTTACGAGAAATTCTTCGATCACAGCCTGACGAGAGAGGAAGCCGAGCAGATACTGAACAGGGAGAGTCCTGAATAATATGCTGGAAATAAATAAAGCCGTATTCGGCTATACAGGAAAAAACAAACGAAAGACAGTGCTCGAGAACGTGTCGTTTTCTCTGGACAAGGGAGAGCTGCTTTGTATACTCGGCGCGAACGGTGTCGGCAAGACGACGATGTACAGGACGATACTGGGATTTCTGCCGCTGCTGGAGGGAGAACTGCTCGTGGACGGCAGAGACATAAGGCAGATCCCGAGAGAACAGCTGGCGAAGCACATAGCGTACGTTCCTCAGTACCATACACCGCCGTTTGCATATTCGGTATATGACGTCGTGCTGATGGGCAGGGGGACGCATATATCAAGATTCTCCTCACCGGGCAGAAAGGACGAGCTGATAGCTCTGGAAATGCTGGAAAGGATGGGGATCTCGCATCTCAAGGACGATGTGTACACGGAGATAAGCGGAGGCGAGCGTCAGCTGGTGCTGATAGCCAGAGCGCTGGCTCAGCAGACTGAATACATACTGATGGACGAGCCTGCGGCGAGCCTGGATTTCGGCAATCAGATGCGCCTGCTCGGCGTGATAAGGAATCTGACGAAAGAAGGGATAGGCGTCGCATTCACGACCCATTATCCCGACCACGCATTCATCGCAGACGCTTCGGTTCTGGCACTGGAGGACAGAGACAAGTGGTCATACGGCACCGCCGGCGAAGTGATGACAGAGAATCTGCTGCGGCGCATGTACGATGTCGATGCTTCGATACATGTGCATACAGGCAGGAACGGCAGACAGATAAGGCATATAACAGCGGAGCTAGACTGATCGCCGTATGATGCGCAGCGCGCACAGAGTGCGGAGATCAGGACTGCTGATAAATACGATTTGAGATCTGAAAGGATTTTGAATAATAAATCGAAAAATCAATTTATGGAGTGGTGTGAAAACACTGAAAGAGAATGGAGATGAAAGGAGAAAACATGAAATTTCCAAAGAGGTTGCTGGCATGGATGCTCAGCGCAGTGATGGTCTTCGGACTTGCGGGGACGATGGCATTTGCAAATGAAGCAGCGACGGATCCAAATTACAATCACGGTACAATCGCGGTCAAGGCCGATGACAGCAGCGGCACGATAACGATGGTAAAAGGCAGTACTGCAGAGATAACTGTATCGCCTTATGTTCATGTACAGTATCAGGGATGTCAGATGCCGGACTGTCCTGAAATATGTGGAGGGAAAGACTGTTTTACACCAGGCATGGGATGTATATGTGTATCAGATCCTACTGAACGTACTGCAAATGTGACCATAACATCATCAGATGACTCTGTTGTAAAGGCGGGAGCTGTGGCAGTAGCAGGTGAAACCGAAAACAAAGTCGGAAGCAAAGCAGACGGCAAAGTAACACTGACTGCAGAGGCGACAGGCGAAGCTAAAATAACTGTAAAGGCTTCACTTTGCGACTGGGTAAGCACTACTAAGACCTATACTGTAAAGGTAAAGGATGTCGTTGAAGTGGCAGACTTTGACGCATACACAGATCATGACGGAGTAGAAGTACCTGAGATCTCAATGGGAACATCTAAGACTGATACACAGACTGCATACGTTACGTTGAGATTCCCGGAAGCTATGAAAATAGTTGATAAAGATGCGCTTACAGAAGAAATGATGAACACTGTAAAGCTCGCATCACAGAAACTGGGCGGAAGAATGGGCACCATCAAAAATGTCGAGCTGGCTGAAGGTGGCAAGGCCCTCAAATTCGAACTGAGCGGATGGGCAGCACCGTTCAACGGCAAGATATCATCAGAAGGTGTATGGGAAAACCTGACTACAGCAGACGGAGGCAAGCTTGCTAAATCCGATATGGCTCTGACACTTCCTACAGGTGTAGAAACTAAAATCGTAAATCAGGTGATCGCAGATGAAAATACACCTGCATCAGTAGCGACCAAGATCATCGCGCCAAAGAGCACGACGAGAGGAATGGTGCATCTGATCCTGCTCAAGAACGGACAGCCTGCAGCTGATCTCAACGGCAACGGAGCGCACGTTACAGCTCACTACCATGACTACATGGCACTCAATGCAGAAAAGTTCTCGTCGATGGTACCCGGATGGTGGGACATGGGAGCTCTCAAAGATGAT
>CAKQIZ010000127.1 GCA_934247125.1 uncultured Clostridia bacterium | reverse complement strand
ATGTCGAGCTTCGATCGACAAACTAATGAATCACCGCAGGGGTGTAACCTGATGTCGATCTTCGATCGACAAACTAATGAAAGGATAATTGAGATGAACAAAAAACTGCGTGGAGATCTGATGCTGATACTTGCTGCGATGATCTGGGGAAGCGCTTTCGTGGCTCAGAAGAGCGGCGCTGACCTGATGGGTCCGATAGCATTCAACGGTATGCGTATACTGATCGGAGGCCTTGTACTGCTTCCGGTAATAAGTATAATGGACCGGCTCAAAGGAAAGAAAAATGCCGACGGCGAAGACGGTGCCGCTATGCCAATGACAAAGGAAGAAAAACGTGCGGCGTGGAAAAACGCACTCAAAGGCGGCATCCTGTGCGGACTTGCACTTGCAACGGCAGGCGGCCTGCAGCAGCTGGGGATCTGCTATACGACAGCCGGCAAGGCCGGTTTCATAACTGCACTTTATGTGGTGATCGTGCCGGTTTTCGGGCTGATTTTTCTCAAAAAGAAAGTGCGCCCTGTGATCTGGCTCTGCGTCATCGCATCTGCCATAGGACTGTATCTGCTCTGCATCCCTTCAGGCGGCGGATTCTCCAATCTCAACAAAGGAGATATGATCATGCCGATATGTGCGATCATGTTCGCTATACATATACTTATCATTGACAACTTTTCGCCGAAAGCCGACGGCGTGCGTCTTTCGTGCATACAGTTCCTGACCGCGGGTATCGTTTCACTCTGCTTCATATGGCTAGATCCGCTTATCGGATTTTCCCTGCCGACACTGGACGCTGTGCTCTCAAACTGGCTGCCGCTGATCTACACCGGTGTACTTTCATGCAGCGTGGCATACACTTTCCAGATAATCGCGCAGGCCGATACAGATCCGACCGTCGCATCTATGATACTCTGCCTCGAATCTGTATTCGCAGTGATCGCAGGAATGCTGCTGCTCGGGGAAAGCATGGACATACGCGAGATCATCGGCTGTGTCATCATGTTCGCAGCGATCGTAGTCGCGCAGCTTCCGGAGAAGGCTAAAGCCGAGCAGGCAGTAATATCAGAGGAATAGGTGAAGACAATGGATAAAACCGGACTAAAAAATGAACAGGCAAGCAAAACGCCCGGCCCCGACAGCACCGGCGCAACACTTGAATCAAAACTCGAAAAACTCGGTTCCATACTCAGCGGATACGGAAAAATGACCGTGGCGCTGTCGGGAGGCGTCGACAGCGCCTTCCTGCTTTGCTTCGCATATAAACTCTGGCACGACGACCGCATCGCAGCCCTGACTGCCTCCGGCCCGCACTTTGCACCTGACGAAACCGAATACTCCGCAGCGCTTTGCAAAAAACTCGGCATATCGCACGAGCTGATCCCGGTGGATCACATACTGCCGCTGATCGAGGACAACCCGGCAGACCGCTGCTACGTATGCAAAAAGGCGATTTTTTCGTCGGTCAAAAAGCTGACGGACGAGCAGGGGCGTGTCCTGGCTGATGGAACGAACCTCGACGACATGAGCGATTACAGACCGGGGCACAAAGCCCTGCAGGAGCTCAAGGTCGTCAGCCCTCTCAAGGAAGCCGGACTCACGAAACAGGAGATCCGGACAGCTTTGCATCAGCTGGCTGAAAGCGATCCGCTGATAAAGCAGGCGCTGACCGTGCCGTCACCGGGCGGCAGCATCCCGATGTGGGAAAAGCCTGCGTTCGCATGCCTCGCATCAAGGATCCCTTACGGCGAGCAGATCACTCGTGAAAAGCTTGCAGCCGTGTACAGGGCCGAGTCATATCTGAGGAGTCTGGGGTTCACTCAGCTGCGCGTGCGCCATCACGGCGATGTGGCCAGGATCGAGGTTCCGCCCGAAGACCGCAGCCGTTTTTATGACGAGGCTTTCATGGATATGGTGAACGAAGAGATAAAAAAATGCGGCTTCAGATTCGCCGCGCTCGATCTGGGCGGATACAGGATGGGCAGTCTGAACGGCTGAGACCAGCCGCACCCGCACGCATCATAGCTCCCATCGACAAAGGAGGAAAAGGTTCGATGCCTTACCGGCTGTGAGGAAGACCGACCATAAATAATCGCAACAGGAGGAAAAAATGTCCGAAAACAAAAAATTCGATTACAATGATACCGACAGAAAATACAGTTTTGACGATTTCATCGAGATCATCGCGCAGCTGCGCGCTCCGGGCGGATGCCCGTGGGATATCAGGCAGACCCACGAATCGCTCAAAAAATGCCTGATCGAAGAGTCCGGCGAAGTCATCGACGCGATCGACAACAAAGACGATGCGAACCTTTGCGAGGAACTCGGCGACGTGCTCCTCCAGGTAGTCATGCACGCACAGATCGCAGCCGAAGAAGGCCGCTTCACGATAAACGATGTTATCCAGGGCGTTTCCGAAAAAATGGTGCGCCGACACCCTCACGTATTCGGCGATGTAAAAGTCAGCTCACCCGAGGAAAGCCTTGCGCTGTGGCAGGAGATCAAGAAAAAGGAAAAAGCCGAAGAGTAGCTTTACCACACTTCGACTTTCCACAAACGTTCCTCGTCTATACCGATATCAGCGACCACTATCCTGCCGCAGTACGGAGCTGCGAACTTCTGAAGATGCATCTGAAGATGCACCGGTTTCTTCGCATGAAAGGTCACTGTGCAGTGTACTGAAACGCTTCTGGTTTCGAGCTCCTTCTCATCGGTAAGGTCGCCGCCAAGTCCAGACGGTATGTCGAGGGCCACGACCATCGTATCACTATGAGCCGGCAGATTCCCGGAATTTACCGAAAAACTGTTTATATAGATCGCCGCCCTGAGGCCGTTGCCGCTGAGTTTCCCGCGGAAACCGGTCCCGTAAATCGCGTCTACTATCACATCAGGGATCTCTTTCAGTTCCAGCAGTGCACGATCGTTCTCCACCATATCAGCAATGCTTATGCCGCGTTCCTTCAGCAGCTCAAAGTTGGTGATGCTGTCGGGAGTCTGCGGCGGACCGTCCACCAGCACGACTTTCACGGCATAGCCCTCATCGTGCAGCAGCCTTGCAACGACGAAGCCGTCTCCGCCGTTGTTTCCCTTGCCGCAGAAAATCAGCACTTTCTTCTGAAGACTGCG
>CAKQIZ010000126.1 GCA_934247125.1 uncultured Clostridia bacterium | reverse complement strand
CGCGCAGTATAATGGACGGCTTCAGCTCGGTGCCGGATATATATGTGGAAAGCGGCAGGAATATAGGTCTGCACGGGCTCTCGCTCGTAACGGGTGTGTATCTGCCGGCAGCATTCAGCAGTGTGCTTTCGGGTCTGAGAGTCGGCTGGGCGAGAGCCTGGAGGGGACTGCTCAGCGTAGAGATGATATTCGGCACGACCGGTGCGGGTGCCGGGATCGGATATTATATTTTCATGCGAAGGACGAATTTTGATATCGCCGGCGTATTCGCTTCGCTGATAGTGATCGTGATAATAGGCGTGATAATCGAATATGGTGTTTTCAGGATAATCGAGAAAAACACAGTGAGGAAATGGGGGATGGTGCGATGAGCAAACTGCTTGAAGTCAAAGGGATCACGAAGAATTACCATGATGCGCCGGGTTCGCGCAACATAATCAGCGACCTCGATCTGACTGTGGAAACGGGCGAATTCATATGCATACTGGGACCGTCGGGCTGTGGCAAGACGACGCTGATACGCTGCATCGCGGGCTTTGAGTCGTGTGAAGGCGAGATCCTTGTCGACGGGAAAAAAGTCGAAGGGCCGGGAACGGACCGCATAATGGTGTTCCAGGATTTCAATCAGCTGTTCCCGTGGAAGACGGTGAAGAAAAACATACAGTATCCGCTGAAGATAAGCGGTATCAGGGATAAGGAAAAACTCGAGCAGATCGCGCAGGAGCATCTTGAACTGGTAGGTCTGGGCGACAAGGGGGATCTCTACCCGCATCAGCTTTCCGGCGGCATGAAGCAGCGCGTGGCTATCGCAAAAGGGCTGGCGCTCAATCCGAAGATGATCCTTATGGACGAGCCGTTCGCAAGTCTTGATGCGATGACAAGAAACAAGCTGCAGGCGGAGCTCTGGAGAATAAAGCAAAAAGAAAACGCAACTGTCATTTTTATAACTCACAATATACAGGAGGCGCTCGTGCTGGGCACGAGAGTCATACTGATGTCGCGAAAGGGCGAGATCAAGATCGATATGAAAAACAATATCCCGAAACCGGTCACGCCGGCGTCAGAGGGTTACGGACCGATGTGGAAAAAATTCAATGATGCGTTATGGGAGGAAAGTGAGACAGATGTCTGATGCAAATGTGCAGAAACCGCTTTCAAAGAAGAAAATGCTGCAGCGTGCAGCGATTTTTACTGTGGCTGTGATACTGGTGTTTTTATATCTGAATGCGGTATTCACGATACCCAACTCGGATCCGAACAGGCGCATATTCAACGCGTTTTATGCGGAAAAAAAAGATACGATAGATGCGGTGTATCTTGGAACGAGTGCGACTAACAGGTATTTCATAGGCCCGCTGGCATATGAAGAAACGGGAATTGCGGGATTCGATCTGGCGGCTATGGGCATGCCTCTGTTTTTTGTGCAGAACCTGATGAAGGAAGTGGAAAAGACCCAGGAACCCGCGCTTTACATAATAGAACTGCGAGGAGTGCTGAAAGGCAATGAAGATGTGACGGATGCTCATATCCGCAGGATAACGGACAGCATGCATATATCATCGAACAAGTATGATATGATAGAGCTGGCGCGGGAGCATGCCGGTGAGGCGGATACCGGCAGTCCGGACGTGGAAAGCGATGCTTCAGTAAGTACGGCAGATAAAGGCAGTACGGCGAATGAAGCGGGCGTCAGTTCCGATAGTGACGGAACTGACGGAACTGATGTAACTGGCGAATCCGGCGAATCGGGGCAGACGATGTTTCTGTCGGGCGGCAGCGTGGACGACGGCCCGCTTGATTACTACGTGCCGATCCTGAAGTATCACGATCGTATCACGTCCGGGAACCTGACTCCGAAGGATATTTTTCTGTGGAGAAGCAAGAATAAAGTAAAGGGCTATGTTATAGGACCGAAGACGTTGACGAGCAAGCCTCAGAAGAAGCCTGTATACTCTGATGAGAGGGCGGCGCTGGAGCCTGAGACGGAGCAGACACTGAATGAGCTGCTCGATTACTGTGACAGCCTTGGCGATGACAAGCAGGTGCTGTTCGTGCTGTCACCGTATTCCATGAAGAACGGTGAAGCGGAGAAGTTCAACACTGCGGCTGATATAGTGGAGGCGAGAGGTTATGATATCCTCAACTGCAATCAGCCGGAGATTGCAAAGGAGATCGGCCTGGACTGGAAAAAGGATTTTTACAACAGCAAGCACGTGAATTACCTTGGTGCAGAGAAATACACGAAGTATCTTGCGGAATATATCAGCGAGAATTATGACATGCCTGACCGCAGGGGCGATGAGAAATATGAGAGCTGGAGCGAGGCATACGATCATTATAAGGAATTCGTTGCACCGGGCATACAGCCTGAGGGGTCCGAGCTGCTGAAGTGATGCGTTATGGCTGAGGGCGGCAGAGCGCATGTGAAAGTGCCGGATCTGCTGAGGGATGCAGGCCTCAGGGTGCGGCAGGTCGCGGCAGATAAAACGCAGGTGACAAAATATGTAAAGACAGCGCCACTGCTTTGCCGGACCCGGATGCTCCGGCCGATACAGACGATCGAAAAGCCGAAGTATCTGGTCTCCGGGCCGCAGCGAAGCGGCGGTCAGCGCGATTCTACAGCGGCTGCATCAGGCAGAACGCTATCTGTATTCGTTTCTGTGGCACTGTTCGGCCCTGCTGCGCTGCTCTTTTTCATTTCTTTCGCTTTTTTCGTTGTGCTCATTTTTTTCATTCCGTTCGCTTTTCTCGCGCTTTTCATTGCGGTACTTATTGTTCATTTTGTTGTTTTTCATAGTCTATCCCTCCTGAACTTTATTGTGTGCTCAAATATTTTTAATATGTCAGGTAAATAATTGATTTTTTTGTTGACAAAGCATTCGTCAGATGATAATATTTATCTTGTTCGGCGACAACTGCTGAAGATGAAAATTTAAAACGGTGAGCACCATTAGCTCAGCTGGCAGAGCACCTGACTCTTAATCAGGGTGTCCAGGGTTCGAACCCCTGATGGTGTACCAACTGAAAACGCTGGAATTGCAATAGTTCCAGCGTTTTTATTAGTATGACGGGCATGCCGTCAGTCTGTGGTGTAAGTTCACGTAGGGCGTAGTTGCCGACGAACCTCATAGCGACT
>CAKQIZ010000125.1 GCA_934247125.1 uncultured Clostridia bacterium | reverse complement strand
AAAACGCATCTGACCTGATATCGATATCCATCGGCATCATCCTTTTCGCAGCAGGCGTCATATTCGAACACACCGGATTGTTCGAAGCTGCCCTTCTGCCGATATTCATCGCGGCATATCTCGTCCTCGGCTGGGAAGTCCTGTTCACATCAGGAAAAAACATCCTCAAGGGACAGATCTTTGACGAAAACTTCCTCATGTCTATAGCGACGATCGCAGCATTCTGCATAGGAGATTTTGCCGAAGGCGCAGGCGTGATGCTGTTTTACCGCATAGGCGAATTTTTCGAGCACATAGCTGTGGAAAAGAGCCGTTCGCAGATCATGGACGCTGTCGATATGCGACCTGAAACAGTTACTCTCGTCGACGGCGATGAAACAAGAACCATACCCGCAGGCGAAGCAGAGACCGGCGATATCCTGATCGTGCGCCCCGGAGACAGGATCCCTCTTGATTCAGTCGTCACAGAAGGTGAAAGCCGCATAGATACATCCCCTATCACGGGTGAACCGGTACCTGTAAAAGCCGTTCCGGGCAGTGAAGTCATCTCCGGCTGCGTGAACGAACAGGGACTGCTGAAAATAAGAGTAACGAAACCGTTGTCAGAATCCATGGTAACGAGGATCCTAGATTCTGTCGAAAACGCCGCTGCAGGCAAGCCTAAGATGGATAGATTCATCACCAGATTCGCAAAGGTCTACACACCTATAGTCGTAGGCCTCGCAGTCCTCACAGCTATAATCCCTTCGATCGTTACAGGCAACTGGAGCGAATGGATCACGACAGCGATCACATTCCTCGTTATAAGCTGCCCTTGCGCACTCGTTATCAGTGTGCCGCTCGCATTCTTCTCCGGCATCGGAGCTGCATCCAAGCTCGGCATACTGTTCAAAGGCGGACTTTCGATCGAAGCTCTCAAAAATGTAAAAGCTGTAGTTATGGATAAAACAGGCACTATAACAAAAGGCAACTTCACGGTGCAGCAGATACTCCCTGCAGGCGACATCAGCGAAGAACAGCTGCTTTCCATAGCCGCTGCATGCGAATACAACTCGACGCACCCTATCGCTGCAAGCATCGTTGAAAAAGCCCGACAGTCAGGCATTTCCATAGAAAAAGCCGCATCGCTGAACGAGCTCTCCGGCAAGGGCATCAAGGCTGATCTTTCATGCGGAGAAGTCCTCTGCGGAAACAAGACGCTGATGAATGATCACGGCATCTCTACTGCAAATATGCAGAGTACCGGCGGTACAGAGGTGTTCCTCGCAGTAAACGGTGTATTTGCCGGTTCGATAAGCATCGCAGATACGCTCAAAGCTGACGCCGCAGCAGCTATTTCAAGGCTCAGATCAGCCGGACTCGTACCGGCTATGCTGACAGGCGACAATGCTGAAAGCGCAGCTGATATCGCAGCAAAGGTCGGTATAAGCGAAGTACGCGCACATCTGCTGCCTGACGGCAAACTCGCAGCACTGAAGGATATACGCGAAAAGATAGGATCTGTGATGTTCGTAGGCGACGGTATAAACGACGCACCTGTTCTGGCAGGAGCCGACGTCGGAGCTGCAATGGGCAGCGGCGCAGATGCTGCTATCGAGGCTGCCGATGTCGTATTCATGAATTCATCAGTGGAATCGATACCTCAGTCGATCAGCATCGCAAAGAGCACCAACAGCATTGCAGTGCAGAATATCATCATAGCGCTTTTCGTAAAGCTGCTCGTGATCGTTCTCGGTCTTATAGGTCTTGCAAACATATGGGCTGCTATCTTCGCCGACACCGGAGTTGCTATGATCTGCATACTCAACTCGCTGCGTATCCTGTGGAAGAAGTTCAAATAAGCAGATAAACGAAACCCGGCCGTTCACGGCCATATCAGGCGGCACGCTCAGCAGCGCGCCGCTTTTTTCGGCTTTTTTTCTGTCGCCAGTCAACACTTTTCTTCTATTGCAACATACCGTGATAACTGATAAAATAAATAAGTATGCAAATGAAAGGAGACGCGGCCGCAGCAGACTACAGATCACAGAATGCACTGCACTGCCGCAGAATCGATATGGATAACAATAAACTTGCGGAGCTTTTGTTCCCTGCTATGGACAAGACTCCCGAAGACTATGAAACGATATTCCCGAAAAGAGACCTTCCCGAAGGCGCTATGGTGACAAGACTCGGACCGAGTCCGACAGGCTTCATCCATCTCGGAAACCTTTACGGAGCTTTCGTCGATGAAAGGCTGGCACACCAGTCAAACGGCGTTTTCTACCTCCGTATAGAAGACACTGACGACAAGAGATACGTCGAAGGCGCTGTCGAAACGATCATCAACTCGCTGCGCTTTTTCGATATAAACTTTGACGAGGGCGCTCTCCTCGACGGCGAAAAAGGCATCTACGGCCCTTATTTCCAGAGCAAGAGAGGCGAGATATACCAGTGCTTCGTCAAACATCTCGTAAAAAAAGGCCTTGCTTACCCTTGTTTCCTGACAGAGGACGAACTCGCTGAGATCAGGAGCGCTCAGGAAGCAGCCAAGGAAACAACAGGCATCTATGGAAAATATGCAGAAAAGAGCAGAAACCTCTCTTATGAGGAGATCGAAGCGAATATAAAAGCCGGCAAGCCTTATGTAGTAAGACTCAAATCATCCGGAAACCACGATCTGCCGTCAGAGGAGATCAGACACATAAAAGTCGAGGATGCCATCAGGGGCACACTTTCCATGCCGGAAAACGACCAGGATATCGTCATCCTCAAGGCTACAGGGATCCCTACTTACCACTTCGCGCATGTTATCGACGACCACTTCATGAGAACGACCCATGTTGTCAGAGGTGAAGAATGGCTGATGTCGCTGCCTATTCACGTCGAGCTCTTTGAAAAGCTCGGCTTTGAAATGCCTGTATACTGTCACACCGCACAGCTACTGAAGCTGGACAACGGCAACAAGAGAAAGCTCAGCAAGAGAAAGGACCCTGAGCTGTCGCTCGATTACTACAGGCAGGAAGGCTACCACCCTCAGGCTGTAAAGGAATACCTGCTGACTATCCTGAATTCGAATTTCGAAGAATGGCGCATCGCCAATCCTGACGCACCTGCAGAGGACTTCCACTTTACGACAGAAAAGATGAGCAGCGGCGGCGCACTGTTCGA
>CAKQIZ010000124.1 GCA_934247125.1 uncultured Clostridia bacterium | reverse complement strand
CAACAGATTCTGCCCGAATCAAGCTTGCTCATCTGTATCCAGAAGTAAAGTTTTAACTTTAACAAGCTACTACGAACTCAAAAATATTGACCGCCTGAAAATACGCACCATGTACGATGTGGTACATCTGTGTAGGGGCGGCTATTAGCCGCCCGCCAACGTGGCAAATTTTTGAGCAGAACCATATTGGCCGTATCGGGGTTCCGATGTTGGGAATATGCCATGTTCCGACATAATACAACCGAATTTCGTTTGCAAATGTTTGATGGTGCGTTGTCGGCGCATTGCGCCGACGTTGTTTCCCCCATGGGGAAACAACCGGGCGGATGATATCCGCCCCTACGCAGACGTACCGCATCGTACATGGTGCGTATTTTGCGAGAGTGTAACGACCATTGAGTTCGTAGGGGCGGCTATTAGCCGCCCGCCAACGTGGCAGGTTTTTGAGCAGAACCGTATTGGCCGTATTGGGGTTCCGATGTTGGGAATATGCCATGTTCCGACATAATGCCGCCGAATTTCGTTTGCAGATGTTTGATGGTGCATTGTCGGCGCATTGCGCCGACGTTGTTTCCCCAATGGGGAAACAACCGGGCGGATGATATCCGCCCCTACGCAGACGTACCGCATTGCACCCGGTGCGTATTTTGCGAGAGTGTAACGGCCATTGAGTCCGTAGGGGTGGCGCACCGAAATTACCCCTCGGTAATTCGGGTGCAACCCGCCCATCAAACTTTCTCGCTTCTGCTTTTTACATATTCCACAAATTTCTGCTCCACGGCGGTCAGGACGATGTCTTTGCGCCAGGTCAGGTAGATGTTCCGGTAAACGCCGCCGGAGTCCAGGTCGAAGGACAGCAGCTTCCCTGACTCCAGCTCCTCCCGTACCGTCAGCTCGGACACCACGGAAACGCCCATGCCCCGGCTGACGCTGGACTTGATGGCCTCGGTGTTGTCGATCTGGGCCACCAGATCCAGAGAGCGGGGGGAAATGCCGCACCGGGAAAGGTAGGCTTCCATGGCTTTCCGGGTGCCGGAGCTTTCCTCCCGGAGAATCATGGGCTCATGAAGCAGCTCCCGGCCGGTGGTGCCTGCCCGCTTGAGACGGCGGTAGTTGTCGGTGTTGGGGGTGATCAGCACCAGCCGATCCCCGGTGACCACATGATAATTGTACTCTGCCCGGTTCTGGGCCGCCCCCACAAAGCCGATGCGCACCTGGCCCTGCTTCATCAGGGCGTGGATCCGCTCGGAATCCCCCCGCTGGAGGACGTAACGGCTGTCCGGATTCTGTGCCAAAAATCCGGTCATCAGCTCCGGAACCAGGTACTGAGAGGGCACCGAGGAGGCCCCCACTGCCAGCTGGCACTGCTCGATGGTGCGCCCCAGGTTTTGCAGGGTGTAGCACCGGCTGAGGATCTCCTTGGCCAGATCGTAGGCCTGCCGCCCCTCCACCGTCAGCTGCACCCGGCGGCGGGATCCCCGCTGGATCAGCCGCACCCCCAGGGCTTCCTCCATGGCATTGATGTGGGCGCTGACGGTAGACTGGGTCAGATACAGAGCCTCGGCGGCCTTGGTAAAGCTGGCATACTCGGCCGTGGTGACAAAAGCCTCCAGCTGTTTCAGGTTGATCTCCAACATTTTTTCTTTTCTCCTTTTCCGTGACAAAGGGATTTTTCTATGCTATACTAGTAAAACATATCCTTTATTTACGCAACGAAATTTTGCGGCGGTAATTCAGTGGCACAGACCGTGTAGGGGCGGCTATCAGCCGCCCGCCAACGTAACAAATTTTTGGGCAGAAACGTATTGGCCGGGTGATGTAACATTGTTGCAAATATACCGTGTTTCAACATAATACAGCAAAATTACACCGCAAAATGTTTGTTACTGCCATTGTCGGCGCAAAGCGCCGACGTTATTTCCCCATAGGGGAAATAACCGGGCGGATACTATCCGCCCCTACGCAGACGTTGCCACTGAATTACCGATGCAAAAATTTCGGTGCGCGAATGAAGTTTTAGAGGATACGCTCTACGAAAATAAAGTCTCCAATATAAATAAGGGGGTTACATTGTGAAAACAACATATCTGGACAATGCGGCTACCTCGTTCCCCAAGCCGCAGGGGGTCAGCGACCGGATGAAGGAGTACATGGACACCGTGGGTGCCACCATCAACCGCAGCGTTTACGGCGCGGCCCAGGACGCAGGCTTGCAGACGCTGCTGCTGCGGGAGAGCCTGGGGAGGCTGTTCCATTTCCCGGAGCCCCCTACCCATGTGATCCTCACCCCCGGTGCCACCGCCGGGCTGAATATGATCATCAAGGGCTTTTTGAAGCCCGGTGACCACTGCATCGTCAGCGCCATGGAGCACAACGCGGTGATGCGGCCATTGCTTCAGCTGGAAGGGGTGGAATTTGACCGGATCCCCTGCAACCGGGAGGGCCTGCTGGATCCCAGGGACGTGGAGCCGCTGATCCGCCCCAACACCCGGCTGCTGATCATGGCCCATGGCAGCAACGTCTGCGGTGCGGTGCAGGATGCCCAGGCGGTGGGTCAGATCTGCGCCAAGCACGGCATTGCCTTTGCCTTGGATGTGGCCCAGACTGCCGGACACATTGACATTGACTTTGAAAAATGGGGCCTTTCCGCCCTGGCCGCCCCCGGCCACAAGGGTCTGCTTGGCCCCTCCGGCATCGGCGTTCTGCTGCTGAAGGACAGCTTCGCAAAACAGCTGACCCCCCTCATCGCCGGCGGCACCGGCAGTGCCTCGGATTCGGAGTACCTGCCGGAGTATCTGCCCGATCGGTTTGAATCCGGCACCCCCAACCTGCCGGGGATCTACGGCCTGTCCGCCTCGGTGGAATTTTTGCAGCGGGAGGGTTTGGAAAAGCTCCACGCCCACGAAATGCAGCTGTGCGAAGCCTTTTTGGAGGGCTTAAAAGACATCCCCGGCGCAGTGGTCTGCGGCCCCCAGGGTCTGGAACACCGGGTGGGTGTCATCTCCCTGGACTTCCCAGGCCTGGATAACGCAGAGGTTGCCTACCGCTTGGAATCCGAATTCGGCATTCTCACCCGCTGCGGCCTGCACTGCGCCCCCTCGGCCCACAAAACCCTGGGAACCTTCCCCCGGGGTACGGTTCGCTTCTCTCCCGGCTTTGCCTCCACCCAGGAGGATGTGGATACGGCCCTTGCCGCCATCCGGGCGGTTTGTGAAGGTTAGGGTTAAAATAGCATAGCCCCCATGGGTATGTCAAGGCTGTTTTCGATAG
>CAKQIZ010000123.1 GCA_934247125.1 uncultured Clostridia bacterium | reverse complement strand
TTTGCTTCGCAAATCTCCACCTTTCCCTTGACTGCTCTTTTCGAACTTGCTGTAACCTATGTTTGACGCTCCTACAAGAATTAGAGCTTTCGCTCACTGGGGCTGTTTCCGGATCAGTCGCTGTGGTGTTGAGTGCGTTGTCTTGTTTGGTCGGATTGTTTTTTCCTGCACACCCTGTTAGCGCACTCATAACTAAAAGAATGGCAAGAATGATTGATAAGTATTTTTTCATGGTAGAAGCTCCTTTCTGTTACCCTTTCCGGGTACAATTTAAGGATAACGATTTGACTTGAATTGACATTGTATTGAATATGTTTTTTATGTGGAGATAGGAAAGGCGGCAAGCTGAAAAGCTCGCCGCCTGTGAGAATTTTCTAAAACTGTATGGAAACAATAACACCTTGAATAGAATTAGCAATTTTAATTTTTGCTCCATGTAGTTCCAGAATTGTTTTCACGATATATAAGCCTAATCCTGTGCCGCCCGTCTGCCGGTTTCGTGAATGGTCTACCCTGTAAAATGCTTCAAATAATTTTGGAATATCCTCGTCCGGGATATGTACGCCTGTATTTTCAATCGTGAGGTTTACTTTTTCAAATTCTTTCCATAACTTGACCGATATATAATTTCCTGCTCCCGAATATGTTGCCGCATTTCCTAAGAGGTTATCTATTACCTTTTGAAGCAACTGAATATCTCCCGAAACATAAAGCCCCGGTATTATGGATTTTTCAACGGTCAGTTCTTTTTGCATGAATAAATCTTCATACGCAGCAAGTCGTTCATTTATGAGCTTGCTAAAATCAATATCGGATTTTTTACAGGTATATCCCGGTGTATCTAAACGGGAAATTGTCAGAAGCTCCTGCACCATTTTTTCCAAAGTATTTGTAACTTCTAAGGATTGTGCAAGGTATGTTTCCCTATCTTTATAGCGTCCTACTTGATAGAGCATACCTTGAAGCTGCCCCTTGATAATGGTAATAGGCGTTTTTAATTCATGCGAAGCCGCTGAAAAAAACTCTATCCGCTGCCGTTCAAGCTGTCTTTCTTTATCAATATCTGCTTGCAGTTTTTGATTAGCCTCCTGTAATTCAGAAAGTGCCGCGGTCAATTTCTGTGAAAGTGTATTTAGACTGTTAGACAACACACCTATTTCATCAGTACGTCCGGTAGGGCAAAAACCGTTGAAATCCATATCTGCCATTTGTCTTGAAAGTTTACTAACTTTTTTAACGGGCGCAGTCATATACCATGTATAGAAAAATGCAGCAAGTGTAGATGTGCAAAGAATAACTACACTTAAAATCGGAATAGTTTTATTAAGTGCTTCTACTATTTGGCTTTGTTTGTCTGTGTTTTGAGCGATAATCAAAAAGTATTGTTCGGTTCCGTCTTGAAAATATATAGGAGTGCTTTCTGTTTTTTGAAAAGTATCAAAATCCTCCATTCTTTTTCCAGTGGGAATATCTAAATCTGATAGTGTAAGTTCTTTTCCAGAGCTTGTAAAAATATGCAAACTATACTCGTTATCATATTGCTCGTAAAGAATATTAGAGCAAACGTCAAAAAAGATAGGGCTTTCTTCACGACTATATCCCGACAATTCTTCTGCAAACTGATAAATGAGATATTCAATATCAGAAAGCGTGTATTTGTAAACGTAAGGGGCAAAGTGATATATACAAGTGCAGGTTATTGTTGAACACGCAATCATCAATATTGTAGTGAAAAGAAAAACTTTAACTGATAATTTACTTCTAATTCTCTTTATCAATTCTATATCCCACCCCTCTAATCGTTTCTATGTAGTCAGCAGTACCAAGTTTTTTCCGTAGGTTTTTTATATGCGTATCAATAATGCGCTCCTCCCCGAAAAATTCATATTTCCAAAGTGTTTGCAACAGGTTTTGTCGTGTCAATATCCTGCCTTTGTGGGTAAGCAATTCTCGCAGTATTTCAAACTCGCGGGGAGTAAGGTCAATACTTTCTTGACCGTTATAAACTTTGTAACCGTCTAAGTCCAGTGTTAAATCTTTATAGCTTATAGTTTGCGGCACGTCATCTTGCCTTGACGAACGCCGCAGAACAGCAGCTATTTTCCGCAATAGAACAGGCATAGAAAACGGCTTCGTAATATAGTCGTCAGCTTGCAAGTCTAAGCCCTTTATTTGATTTTCTTCGTTATCCAGTGCTGTAAGCATGATAATAGGCACGTTGGATTTTTGCCGGATAACCTCGCAAACACCGTAACCGTCTATTTTGGGAAGCATAATATCAAGCAGTACCAAGTCGAAAGTCTGTTCAGAATATTTTGCAAGGGCTTCCACACCGTCAGCAGCCAGTACAACGCTGTGTCCGGCTTCTTGTATAAAATCATGCAATAGTGCCTGTATGGATATATCGTCCTCAACAATCAAGATTTTACTCATGGCGCACCTCCTAACTGTAAATTGTAACAGGGTAATTTGAATCTATTGTGTAGATTTGATTTTTTTGTATCTTTTATCTTTTGGTTTCTGCGCGTCTTTTGGTATCAACCACATATAGCCGATTTTTGAAATGCCCGGTATTCGATTGTCCTCGCAAAGTTTCTGTACTCGTCTTTCTGAAATGCCCCATTTTTTCGCTGCTTCGGGGCAAGACATATATTCCATAATTCGCCCGTCCTTTCTTCAAACTCTATCATTATAATTATATACGGGTAGCCGTATAATAGCAAGTGCCAAAATATGAATTATTTTGGCTAATTGTAAGAACTGTGTAGACATATCTAAACAAAGAAAGGAACAGTAAAATGTAGTTGGGTGAATTATTATGGCAAAAAGACCAGTACCTTTATATGACTTTGCAGCTTTCGGGCAAGCCATAAAAGCAGCGCGAACAGGCAGAAATGAAAGCCGCAAGAAAGTAAGCGACGAAATGAACATTTCCCCTCGCTACCTTGCGAATATTGAAAACAAAGGGCAACAGCCAAGCCTGCAAATCTTTTATGAGCTTGTAACCCGTTATGATATATCCGTAGACCAATTCTTTTTCCCGGATAAGGCAGCGGAAAAATCGACGCAAAGGCGGCAGCTTGATACACTGCTTGACAGCATGAGCGATAAGGGAATACGGATTGTTACCGCGACGGCGAAAGAAATTGCAGAAGTCGAAAACGAAAACTAAATAGGCTTTAGGAAGCGTTGTAATCTTTTTGAGATTGCAGCGTTTTTCTTTTGTGTAAGTTTGGCAAAACGGGGCTTTCCGTTGTAGTAGGGATTAAGAAAAAACTTTCGTAGCAAGCATAGGAAGCGGGTACCC
>CAKQIZ010000122.1 GCA_934247125.1 uncultured Clostridia bacterium | reverse complement strand
TCATCTGAAGGAAGATGTGCTTCGAAAAGCCAGAGCCATGCAGCGCAAGCCCTCCCGGACACTGCCCAAACTGCTGGCAGCGGCAGCCCTGGCGGCGGTGATCCCATTGTCCGTATTGGCCGTTACCCAAATGCCGGGACTGCGGGAATACTTAGCCCGATTTGGCATGGAAAACACCGAGGCGGTGGAGCAGCTGGTGGAGAAAAACCCCCAGGCAACGCCCTACAGCAATGATTTCGCAGACTACATCATCGAAGAAACCCTTTGTGATGGCAATGCGCTGTATGTAAGGGTAAAAATTTCCCCCAGAGACAGCAGCCATTTCCTGGTGCCCGAGTACACCATGCTCTCGGACAGCATCCAGTCCTTGGAACTGGAGGGGCCGGCGGGGCAGACGGTGGGCGAATACCTGAAATCCATCCAGAAAGAGCCTGTATTTGCCGGCGTGTGGCTGGGAACCAATGGTGAAGGGTCCCAAGGCTGGTGTGACCCCCAGGGCAATCTTTATTACTACATTACCGCGCAGATGCCCGCAGATGGAAAGCTCCATGTGTCCGGCACCACCCAAACCATGCAGATGCGGGAGGCGTCCCGTGTCACCTTTGAATATGAAGTGGAAAACAAAGCCTCCGCTCAGGAAACCACGGCGGGCAGCTGCGACCCCCGGATCACGGAATCCGGCATTGAAATGGACAATATTCAGGTGGAAGAAACAGAGCTTGGATATTATGTAACCTTTACTTGGCACAAACTCTATGAGAATCGGTCTGTCAGCCTGAGCCTGACGGATGAATCCGGCGAATACTTGCCCGGTTTGCCGACTTTCAGCAGCGGGCAGACCCTGAACGCCGATGGCAGCTATACCCAGACCCTTTCCGCACAAAAAACCGTGGGCATGGAAGATCTGTATTTTGTGATCCAGTGGGGACAGCCCTTTGGGCCGTACCCTGTGCTGGCAAAGTAAGGAGGAATGAACCATGAAAAAGCTATTGCCCATTTTGCTGGCTTGCTTGATGATTTGGGGCTGTGGGGCGAAGGAAGTGCCTGCCGCCACCCAGGTGACAGTGGCGGCAGAGGTGGCAGAAACCTCTGCCACTACAGAAACAGAACCAATTTCCGAGCATTTACAGCTTCAGCCCCTGGAAAATTATAAAGTAGATGCCGATGTTATTTCCTACGGGGTCACATCTGCCGCTCCCGTGGAAATGGCACCACTGGGGCTGACGGCGGAGCAGCTGCTGTCTATCCTGATTCCGGAAGACACCTCCAAACAGACGGCGGAAATGGTGGAAAGTAGGCAATTCAAACGCATTGTGACCACGGAGCAGGGCAGCTGTCTGGCGTTCTCAGAAAATTATTTCATCGGCTCCCGAGGAGGCTATGAAGATGACGATTTATGGGAAATAGAGGATCTGCTGACATTCTGGGCTGAGGATCACCCGGAGGATGCGGTGCATACTCTGGATTTTATGTCCCCTGAGGAGGCCCTTCAAAAGGCAAAGGATGTATTGAAGCAGATGAATGTGGGCTATGAGCCGGTAGTCGATATCTTTGCGGCCCTCACTGGTCCAGAGATCAACGCCTATCAGCAGGTATTGCTGGATGACCCTGATTATAGCGCACTTGGAAAATTCCACATGCTGCCTGAATTGACGGATGCCCATGATGCCTATTATCTCCGCTTTTCCTTTACATTTAACGGCATCCCCGTGACCGCTCCAAGAAGTGTAAGCCACACCTACGGCATTATAATACCCCCCGAAGCTGTGATGCTGATCACCCGAGAAGGCGTTGCGCGCATCACTTGCCTGAATTTGCGCACACTGACATCCGTAGGGGAAGCCCGTCCCCTGATCACCCCAGAACAAGCCATTGAGGGCATGGGGAAGGTGGTGCAAAACCGCTTTTACCCACAGGAGTCCTATTACACCTCACAGTTGAAGCTAGGCTATCTTCCCTTGTGTGCAGAGGGAAAAACCACGCTGATCCCCTATTGGGGCGTAGAAGTGCTGTCCCTTCCACTCCCAGATAAACTGCTACCCCAATTCCGCCCCGACAACAGCAAATGGTTCAACGGCTTCACCGGGGCTTATTTTCTGGATGAGTGATGGGTGACGAGAACGGGAAGCCCCGCTGTGCAGGGATCTGAAGGATGGAAGCGCCTTTCGGAGGGTGGCAGAATCCTTTCATAAGCTTTTTGGAACCCCGTGCAGCATACCGCACCCTTTTTGCGCCTGCGTAGGCAAGCGGTAGAACAGGAGCCAGGATCCATAGACATAAGAAACCTCTGCTGCATCGGATTGCGGCAGAGGTTCTTTCATTTTCAGGATACAGGGGGCCGCCGTGATCCATTGCAATCGAGAAGCATTTGACTATTTGACATGCAGCATATATAATGAAAATGCTGGATGCAGACAAGCGTGATCCATAGGGGAGGGAAGTATTTTGCAAATCCATGAATTCAAGCTGAAAGACTTGCAGCCTTCGCAGCTTTATATTTCGGAGAAGAAATTAAAAGCGGTGGAAGGTTGGTTTAATGCCGCAGATCTATCCAATTTTGATGCGATCCCCATTAAAATGTTGGACAATCGACCGGTTATGACAGACGGACATACCAGAGCGGCAGCCGCATTGCGGGCTGGCCTGGATGCAGTTCCGCTGGTTTGGGATGCGGATGAACTGTCATGGGATCTGTACCGTACCTGTGTTGCAGCCTGCCGGGAGCAAAACATCCAGTCACCGGAAGACCTGCTTTCGAGAATTCTCTCAGAAGAGGATTATGAAGAAAAATGGTACCGGTGGTGCAGCCGTATGCAGGCGGAGAGCATCACCATCAAGCCCTTTACCCGGCAGAGAATTCCGGATGTCCTGGCCTTTGAACAGGCACTTCGCGAAGAAGAGGACTTTTGGTATTGGGAAATTGATGCGGCGTATACCAAACCCTGTTCGCCCTGGAGAATCGCTATGGCCTGACCATCGAGACCAGAGACGGAGAGGTCGTTTTTCGTATTGATCCCCGGAAGGGGAAGGATGCCGCCCGTGTTTCCGAAATGGTCTACGCCTGGGCTCCCGTTGCGGAAAAGTACCGGGCCGGGGAGATCAGTAAGGAAGAATACGACAAGTGGCGCTATAACTTTCCGCAGTAGGACGATACGCAGATCTGGGCCAAGGTGCCGTCGCAGGAGTTCAGCGACGCTATGGTCAAGGCGTTCAAGAACAAACTGAAAGAGTAATACAAACTGGGATTTATTGACGCAGGCCGACTTTGAAGCCGGAACACACTGCGCTGCGGGGAAAACTGTACTTTGAGAGGACAAATGGTATGATTATTCACGATTACGATACTCAAACCGAACCGATGATCAGCATGAAAACTGTCTATGGAGAGCAACAGCATCTTGTCGATAAATGCCTGATCATTTA
>CAKQIZ010000121.1 GCA_934247125.1 uncultured Clostridia bacterium | reverse complement strand
CCTCTGTGGAAGCCGTATATAAGCGTAGCGTTTCCCACCACATTTATCGCATTCATTATGATAGAAACCGTCATCGATGTCTTCGAGTCACCGACGCTTCTGAACAGTGCCGCCCCTGAGTTGTAGAGGGCGATGAATGGTACGGATGCCATTACTATCAGATAGTACACATCGCAGTAATGACGCACATCCGCCTCGATGTTTCCGAAAACGAAAGATATTACCCAGTTCCTGAGTATGTACATCACCAGTATTACGGCGAGTGACAGCATGAATGCCGAAATGAAGAGCTGATCTGCCGCCTTGTTCGCATTTTCTCCCTTCTTCTGCCCCAGATACTGACCCACTACTACCGCACCTCCCGTCGCTATCGCAGTGAAGACGGTTATTATCAGCACCATCAGCGAATCGACCAGCGATACTGCCGAGACAGCGGCCTCACCTACGCTTGCGACCATAACCGAGTCCAGCAGTCCCACCGCAAAAAGCAGGAACTGCTCCACGAACAGCGGCCACAGCAGCTTCAGCAGATATCTGTTCGAAAACAGCCTGTGAATACCGCTCCGGTCCGTGATCTCGCCCTGGGGATCATTTTCATTTATTTTTATTTCTTCAGTCATACACCATACTCCTTAATCTCCCGGTCTCTCCGGATACAGTCCTTTACACCACAACAAGAGTGCAGTCCTCTCCAGGAGCTACACTCTCTTTATGATAAATTTAATTCATGTCAGATCTATGAAAAGAATTCTTTTATGGATTCAAGGAAACTGCTCTTCTTGTGATAGCATTCGCTCGTCACGCTCTTGCCCATAGCCGCGATAGCCTTTTTCTGTTTCGAGTTGAGCTTCGTAGGGACCTCAAGCGTCACTTTCACGTAAAGGTCGCCCTTCTTGTTGCTTCGGACACTCTTGATACCCTTGCCCCTGAGTCTGAATACTGTTCCCGGCTGTGTTCCGGCAGGAACCTTGTACGAAACCTTTTCCTCGAGGGTAGGCACTATGATATCGTCTCCCAGTGCCGCCTGATCGAATGTGATCGGTATCTCGAGCCACAGATCCTGCCCTCTCCGCTCAAAAAGCTTGTGCGGTTTTACATTGATCACGATATAGAGATCGCCGTCAGGTCCGCCGTTGATGCCCGGTTCACCCTGTCCCTTGATAGGGATGACTGAATCATTGTCTACGCCTGCCGGTATGTTTATCGAGATCGTGACGTTTTCTTTCACTCTTCCGCTTCCGCCGCAGTCCTTGCAAGGTGTTTCATTTATCTCGCCTGTGCCGTTGCAGTCAGGACACGGCGATACGCTCTGGAAAGTTCCGAGCGGCGTTCGCTGTGCAGTCCTTACTTCGCCACTTCCTCCGCATTTCGTGCACTGCTTCTTGGATGTTCCCGGTGCAGCACCTGAACCGTCGCATGTCTTGCACTTCACGAACTTGTTGATTCGGATCTGTTTCTTCGTACCGAATGCAGCCTCTTCGAAGTCTATCGTCAGCGATTTCTGCAGGTCGCTGCCCTTTCTCGGACCGTTCCTGCGCGCACCTGACCTGCCGCCTCCTCCGAAGCCGCCGAAAGCACCTCCGAACATGTCGAAGATATCTTCAAATCCGCCAAAACCTCCGAAGCCGCCGCCAAATCCGCCGCCTCCAAAGCCTGCATTAGGATCTACTCCGGCGTGACCGAATCTGTCATACTTATCCTTCTTGTCGGGATCTGACAGCACAGCATATGCCTCATTGATTTCCTTGAATTTCTCCTCGGCGGACTTATCACCCGGATTTTTATCCGGGTGATATTTCATCGCCATTTTTCTGAATGCTTTTTTTATCTCATCATCACTGGCCCCTTTTTTTAATCCCAGGACCTCGTAATAATCTCTCTTGTCTGCCATTATTTGTCCTCATCCACAACTTCATAATCAGCATCTACAACGTTATCATCCTTTGGAGCTGCACCTGCATCATTTGCTGCGCCTGCTGCTCCGCCCATGTCAGGATTTGCACCTGCGGCCTGAGCCTGCTGATACATCTTGGCTGAAATAGTGTGGAACTTTTCTGTGAGCTTTTCAGTCTTAGCCTTGATATCGTCGATATTGTTTGCTTCGAGAGCCTTTGAGAGCTCATCCTTTGCAGCGCTGATATCGTTCTTTTCATCTTCGGAAAGTGCGTTTTCAAGCTCCTTCATGTTCTTTTCAGTTTCGTATATCAGAGTTTCAGCCTGGTTCCTGATCTCGATCTCTTCCTTCTTCTTCTTGTCTTCAGCAGCATACTGCTCTGCTTCCTTGACCTTTGCCTGGATCTCTTCATCCGAAAGCTTTGTTGAAGAAGTGATCGTGATACTCTGCTCTTTGCCTGTTCCCATATCTTTTGCGCTTACATTTACGATACCGTTCGCATCGATGTCGAATGTAACCTCGATCTGAGGGATTCCGCGTGGAGCAGGCGGGATACCTGTGAGCTGGAATCTTCCGAGCGTAGTGTTTCCTGAAGCCATTTCTCTTTCACCCTGCATTACGTGGATGTCTACTGCTGTCTGGTTGTCAGCTGCAGTTGAGAAGATCTGGCTCTTCTTTGTAGGTATAGTAGTGTTTCTCTCGATCAGCTTTGTAGCTACGCCGCCCAGTGTTTCGATCGAAAGTGAAAGCGGAGTTACGTCGAGAAGAAGCACATCGTTGACTTCACCTGTCAGTACGCCTGCCTGGATAGCTGCACCGATTGCAACACACTCATCCGGATTGATGCCCTTGAACGGATCCTTGCCTGTCACTTTCTTTACTGCCTCCTGTACAGCAGGGATCCTTGTCGATCCGCCTACCAGGATCACCTTTGAAAGGTCGCTGTTAGTAACGCCTGCATCTGCCATCGCCTTCTTCATCGGCTCGATAGTCTTGTTTACAAGATCTGCTGTGAGCTGATCGAACTTGGCTCTTGTGATGTCCATGTTCATGTGGAGAGGTCCGTTTTCGTTCACTGTGATGAACGGCAGGTTGATATTAGTAGTCTGTGCGCTTGAGAGCTCTTTCTTTGCTTTTTCAGCAGCTTCCTTGAGTCTCTGGAGCGCCATCTTGTCATTTCTCAGATCTACACCGTTCTCCTTTGCAAAGCTGTCAGCCATGAAGTTCAGCAGAGCTTCGTCGAAGTCGTCGCCGCCCAGCTTGTTGTTCCCGTTTGTTGCCAGTACTTCGAATACTCCGTCGCCCAGCTCGAGGATCGATACGTCGAATGTACCGCCGCCCAGGTCGTATACCAGGATCTTGTGCTGCGACTCATCCTTGTCGAGTCCGTATGCCAGCGACGCTGCCGTAGGCTCGTTGATTATTCTCTTTACATCGAGACCTGCGATCTTTCCTGCATCCTTCGTAGCCTGCTTCTGGCTGTCTGTGAAGTAAGCCGGAACTGTGATTACAGCTTCAGTTACCTTTTCGCCGAGATAGCTTTCTGCATCTGACTTCAGCTTTCCGAGGATCATCGCTGAAATGTCCTGCGGTGTATATTTCTTTCCGTCGAT
>CAKQIZ010000120.1 GCA_934247125.1 uncultured Clostridia bacterium | reverse complement strand
ATACGGGCAATCGGTCCTTTTATATGCCCATACTTTGTGACAACAACGCCCTTTGTAATGCGCTCGCCCAAGCAGGCGGATGCCGCGTTTGCCATCTGCCACGCTGCTTTGCCCGCGGCAACCAGAACGATTTTTCCGGTTCCGAAGTGATACCCTTGCAGCGCACGCACTACGGCGACATCCGGCAAAACCGCGTGAATTGCCGCAGAAACGATAGATTCCGTATGTTGATGAAGTAATGAATTCATATGCTGTGTTCTCATTTCCCGCCTACGGCGTATGTGCTTTCTATCTGCGTAAGGACGGCATTCGGGAAAACCTGCCTTGCCTCCCGCAGCAGCGCTTGAGCTTGCTCGGAGTGATACATTCCCCAAAAAGGGGCGTTTTTGCCCCACCGGAAAGGCATCCGATTCTCACCATAATTATATACCGGATATTCTGTTTTGTCACCTGCGTGGCACGGCATTTTCCCAAGGCAGCAACAGCCGCCACGGCTGGTAAAACCGTGACGGCTGTTCCGGGAATTGGCAGTGTCCTATTCCGTTTATGCGGTCAAGCGCTGTTTATCTGCGGCGTTTCCTTTTGAAAATCACGAAACCTCCGGCCAGCGCCATACCGCCGACAATCGGCAGCGCGACCCACCATACAGGGGGCTTTGCTGCGGGGGCGGTTGGTTCGGGGGTCGTGCCGCTGTCCGGTGTTGCGGTAGCAGCAGGTGCGGGGGTTGGGCTGCTGTCCGGTTTCGCGGTAGCGGTGGGTGCGGGGGTTGGGCTGCTGTTTGGTTTCGCGGTAGCGGCAGGTGCGCGGGTCGCGCTGCTGTTTGGCGTTGTGGGTGCAGCAGGTGCTGGGGGCGTGCTGCTGTTTGGCGTTGTGGGTGCAGCAGGTGCTGGGGTCGCGCTGCTGTCCGGTTTCGCGGTAGCAGTGGGCGCAGGGGTCGCAGGCACTGCGTCCTTTTCAAAAATCGCCTTGATCTCCACATCGCCGTCCGGCATGGTGAACTTGTCGTTCTCGATGGTCACACCGCCGCTGACGACCTGCCACTCTTTGAAGTGATAGCCCGCATTCGGTGCGGCGCTCAAGGCGATGTTCGTACCTGCCGCAGCGGCGGCGAGGTCTGCAGAAGCGGTGCCGTTGCCGTCCGTTGTTACGGTGACCGCATAGGTTTCCGCTTGCCGCGCCACCAAGGCAAACTGCTGCGCAGAGAGGTTTCCGGCGCTGTCCTGCGCGCAGAGATTCAGCACACCGCTGGTTTGATTTTCCCCCAGAGTTCCTTGAATCGCAAAGCTGCCGTCACCTGCGGCATAAACACTATCGTTGTTTTTTCCGTAAAGGATTTCGCTGCCAGCATCCGCCGTGCCGGTAATTTGATAGGTACCCGCAGCCCTGTCTGCGTAGAAAACCGGGGCGGAAAGGGTCAGCACCGGGGCGGTGGTGTCCCTGCTTACCAGCAGGAACACGCTGGTCACGTCCTTGCCTTGCACACCGTCTACGCGGAGCATCAGCGTGCCGGTAAAATCGGGGATGGCAAAGGTGTTCGACTCGCCCGGTGTGAGGAGTGTATTGGTATCCATACGTGTGACCGCAATGCTTGTGGCATCCGCGCAGGTCACGGCAAGGGAATTGCTGCCGCCGCCCACATAGGCATGGTACACGCCGTTTTCGTCCTTCTCACAGTCAGTGCCGTTTACGGAAAGGGCAAGGTTCAGCGGCGTATACTTCGGCAGATATTCCTCGGTGGATGGGGTTTCTGCGCTGTAATACTTTGCGCCGTCCTCTGTCTGCGTGTAGGCGCTTACGCCGACCTTATAGGTTTTGTCCGCCGATAAATTTGGAGCAGAAACGGATGTGACCGAATTTCCGTTAACGGAAACGGCATTCCCTCCCACGGTCAGTGCCATGTCGATGGAAGCGGTTTTTTTGTCAAGGTCATAGCCAAAGCCGGTATTGATCCAGTCACTCCCTTCCTTCTGATAGATCGTCACGCAGTAGCCGTTGGCATCTGCCACAGGCTTCCATGCGGCGCGCATGACCTCGTTGCCGGTGAATGTCAGCGTCACGTCCGTGGGGGCGTTCGGCTGGTAGGTGTTCGTATAAGAGATTTTGTTGTTGAATTGGTTGCTGTCGATGGCAGCAAGCGCTTTTTCCTTCTCGCCGTCACCATCGAGATCTGCCTCCTTTTCCGTCATCAGGAAGGAGGTCACATAATATTCGCCCGTAGGCGCCAGTGTACCGCTTTCAGGAATGTTGACAGCAATATTTCCGGGATTTTCCACCACCTGCTCATCGACCAGATAGTCCGCGCCGCCCTCGGTATTGGCAAGATAAGTGCGCAGTACATACTCTGTGCCTGTCTCGGCGTATTTGATTTGCCCCGACAGTTGATATTTGTTCAAATTCAAGACAAGGCTTTCGAACGGGGTGATGGCAACGCCGCGGGATTTTTCCGTCACAAGCGTAAGCGAGTCTGTGTTGACCTCGTAGGTACCGCCCTCCGACAGCCGCAGCATCGCCACACGGTATTCCTTTTCGTCATCCTTATTCTTGAGGATGTCGGTGTCGGCGTTGATGGCACAGCTTGGATCCCTTTGACCGCTATCGTCCACCCAGTTGATTGCAATATTTTGGTTATCCTTTTTAATTGTTAATGCATTCTTGATCTCCTGCTCGGTAACAGTGTTCTCAAATGCCAGCAAGATATACGGTGTTTCGCCCGGAGCGGCTGTAACCGTGATATTTTCCGTGCTGCCGCTTGCAGGCGGCTCGGTTTCCAGAGCCATCAGCATAACAGGCTCTTCCCCGCTGTTTTCCAGCGAAACGCCCTGCACCAGCGGATCAACGCCCTTTGACGACCAGTCCCATTCGGGCAGCTTGCCGAGCCACTTGGTTTCGATATCCCAGCCGCCGCCTTTGCGGAAACTCGTCTGCACAATTTGCGGCACAAGCACCCACACGCGCGCGTCGACGACTCCTACATTCACACCCGCCATCGCGCCGAGGTAGACGTCCACATTCTTAAACGCCTGCTTCATGCCCTCGCTGACGTTTGCGTTTCTGACGGGGAAGGTCGTCTGCCCGCCCACGATGAGGTTGATGTTCGTGATGGGAATACCAAGACCGCTGAGGAACGGGATGTAAGGGTTGTTCGGAATCTGCAGCTGACCCTTGACAATACCGTTGGCGCCGATACCGAGATACACCCTGTCCTTGTTTTGGTTTGCACCGCCGAACGCGCCCAGCCTGATTGCGGTATTTATGGTAAAGATGTCCAGCGTCTTGCTTGGCAGAGTGATGGCAAGCTCCTGCGAACCGCCGAAGTAGACGCCCTTGTAGGTATCTCCTTTATAAGTACGCTCCTGCCCGTTGAGTTGGAGAGAATAGCCGAAGCTGTCGATGATCTGCGCATTTTTCCCCAGCCCGACGATGCCGACATCTGTTGCCTTGAGGGAGATTTCACTGGGACCCAGAACGACGTTGCCTGTACCTTCAATCAGATGCATATAGGTACCCGCCAGCGCGCCCCGCAGCTTGATGGGCGGGATGGCGAAGTAGTCGCCGTTCAC
>CAKQIZ010000119.1 GCA_934247125.1 uncultured Clostridia bacterium | reverse complement strand
TTTCACAAAAAAGAATTGTATTACAGTAACACTGATTTCCGCTAACAATGTACCAACAACGGCACCCAAAGCGTTATAACGAGGAATCAGAAGAAAATTAGCACAAAAATTGACTACTGCACCTAGCACAACTGATATTGTAAACTCTGTCTGTTTCTTTGTAGGCAGTAAAAACTGTCGTCCAGTTACATTGCTCAATCCAATAATGACAATAATTGGTGCTAGTAAAGCCAAAATCAGCGTAACACTTTCAAAGCCCGGTCCAAAAAACCACGGGCAAAAATTTTTAGAAATCCCAATTATTCCAAACATCATTGGAACTCCAGTAAAAAAAACAAAGCGGTACGATTTCAACACAGAATTAATAATTCCTTGCATATTATTCTTCTGGTATTCTCTTGCCATTGCAGAAAGCATAACCGTTCCTAGAGATGACACTACACATAACGTCATCTTTACTAATTTTTGTGCCTGTGAATAAAAGCCAACCTCATCTATAGAAGAAGCTAATGCTCCTATCATTGTTTTATCTAGTACAGTGTATACTTCTGTAGCAATTTGAGGTATAAAGAAAATTAACAGAGGTTTTACATGGTTACTAATTTTTATTCCATGCACCTTTTTCATACTTCTTATTGCAGTTGGCCACAAAGTTAAATTTCCCAAAAATAATGGCAGTGCATAGCATAAAGTATACAGTGGTAAATCATCTTTTGTCTTTACAAGTGTAAAGATCATTACTATTCCTATGATTTTAATAAAAAGATTTCTATAAAAAACTTTACTGAAATCTTCTACGCCCTGAAAATACCAAGTTATGTCAATCATATTCGCCAGAATCTCGATAATTAGAATTTTGTAGATTATCGAATATTCTGTATGCAATACAAAAGAAAAGTAAAAGATTACGATGCTGATAATTGAAGTTATAAACCTAAGAATATTTATTTCCCAAAAGACACGTGTTTTATCTTCAATTTTATCTTGAACGTAAGCAATTTCACGCTGCCCGTATAAGCTGCTACCAACTGTTCCAAATAGAATAAAGTACGCTGCTATTGACTGCGCATAACTAAAGATTCCTATTCCCTGAGCTCCAAGAACTCTTGATAAATATGGTGTAGTTATAATTGGCGTTATCAGAACGAGAATCTGATACAGCATATTATATATATAGTTTGTTGTAATGCTTTTTCTTTTCATCCTAGCTTTTCTTTCCTTTATATAATTTTCGCAAGTTTATTAATCGCTATATTATACGCTTTTGCAAAGCACTCAATAGAGCATCTAGTTTCATATAACATTCGATTGCTGTTCTTCATTCTTATTTTCTCTTCATCAGATAATCCTAGGAAAGTTGAAATAGCCTTATTTAGAGATTCTACTTTGCCGCTTTCAAACAAAATCAATCCTTCCGTATCTTTTGCTAAATCTACATTTCCCCCCGTGGCAGATGTAATGATAATTGCTCCAACGGAAAGTGCTTCTATGATAACCAAATCAAAATATGTATTTCTATTTGGAATCACTACACAGTTTGCCGCTTTCATCAAACTATTCGCATTTTTTATATATCCTAATTCAATCCAATCTTTAGAGTTTGGCGGTACAATATTGCTCTGTGCACCGGCACATATAAATTTAGATTTACTAATATCAATATGTTGGAATGCATCAACCAGTAAATCATATCCTTTTATATAATTATGCCTTCCAACATAAACGAACATCGTCTTTTCATCTTTTTTTAATTCCGCATAATCATCTATATTGGCTGTAACATTTACATCACGAGTTCCTGTATAAACAAATTCCATCGGTTTATTTAATGCATATTTTTCGAACCCAGGAAATTGCTCGTATATTTTTGCTGCGCCTTTACTTGGGAAAATAAATGCATCCGCATTCTTATATGAGTACGCCTCTATGAAATTACAAACACGTTTCAGAATCGGAAAAGAGTATGTTGTATCGTTAAGTAGTTGCTGTGTCGTAATCACCTCATTAGCCAACGTTTCTGGCCTATGCGGAGTAAAAACTATTTTTCCCTTATATCCAATAATAGCTTTTAATGCCCATAAATCTTCACTAGCATGAACATGTATGCAATCCATCTTATATATTTGAGGGTCTATTTTTTTCTTAACTTTCTTTCCTTTCAAAATATAAGAAATTGCCAACCTGAAATCGCTATAAACAGAAGAGTGCTTCTTTATCTTTACATTTGCAGTCCCAGCCGTATTGCTACTTGATTCTTTTGTAAAAAACTGAATATTATTTTCAAATTCATCCAGTCCAAGTTTTAAATTATATAAATATCCACTCGGTCCGCCTGCATTCTTTTTTAAATCTCTATTCAGGAATATACCTATATGTTTCATTATTTCACCTCGTTCTTATACTCATATAGTTTTTTTATCCAAATATAATACAAGAAAACAAAATTGAATGTACCACATAATATAGCCCAAATTCAGCATAAACAATAATGCCACAGCTACAATAGCAATAACTTTTACTCTGTTCGATGCCTCATCCGTAATTTTTGAAATATATCCTAAAAACATTGGAACAATTACAACCGAAAAAATTCCCATGTTTGACAGCGCTTCATCCCCAACTACTTGCTCTGTGGCAAAAGAAAACATCATAATCATAGCTATTCATAAAAGGAAACTTTGCTGAATGACTTCCGATAGACCAAACTTTTGGCTCATTTTGATATATATCCAAAGCTTTATTCATATATTCAAGGAAATATGGAGAGAGCAATAGATCATCCTCTACTGATATGATTTTTCCATACTTATTTATTACTTCTGTGGTTCCTTTTATCACGGAATTCGCCAGACCTTGATTTTTAGGCGCTTCAATCACTTCTAATTTATTAAATGGATGTGCCTTTTTTAGCGTCCCAATATAATTACGCACTGCGATTACATCGTTATAATCCTTATCTCCCTTATAACCATCGCTGTAAATATATACATCGGTCTCTGATGCCAGTGTATTTTTCATCAACGATTCAATTGTTTTGCGTGTATGTTGCAATCTCTTATAAACAAACACTACTACTGGTGCTCTCATATTCAATATCCTTTCACTATCTAAACATTTAAAAACACTGCTTTTATTGCTTCTATATATCTTTCTTGTATAAATCTTTTCTTTACTTTACTTCTATTCAGAACTATCGCTGTTTTTATACCAGCTATATCCATACACTTTTCAGATATAGCATTTATATCATTTATTGTTTTTAGCAATACTCCATTCACACCATCTTCCACAATATCCGGAATGCCAGCATGGTCTGTGGTAATAATAAACATTCCATTACCCATTGCTTCCAGAATACTAATAGGCTGACCTTCGTTAGGATATCTGGTAGGTAATGCAAAAATATAGCATTCCTTTAACAGACTCCGCTTTGCTTCTCCACCTACGATACCGTGATATGTAACATATTCTTCCAGCTTATTGTCCTTTATATAGCTTTCAAAATATTCTTTTTCGCTGTCTTCAAAGAACTTTCCAGCAAAATCGAAGTGGAATCGTCTTTCTTCCCCTGCATCCACACGTTCTTTCTCTGCTTTTGCCATTTCAAG
>CAKQIZ010000118.1 GCA_934247125.1 uncultured Clostridia bacterium | reverse complement strand
GAGGAACGCCGGGCGTTCGAGGATGAAAAAGACAAGAAAGAACATGACAAAAGAATCCAGAGAAAGGTAGACAGTGGGGAGCTTCTGCCGGGCAAGGCATATAGGCTGCAAACGACATCGGAAGCATCATATAGCATCGTGCTGAAATTGGAGGAAGCTCTTACTCGATGCCAGTCCCAGAAGCAGCGGTCTATCGAAGCGTTAAACAAAATCCGTGCGGCAAAGACCTCCAACAGTACGGAAATCGAGGATATGTACCTAATCCGAAGGGTGGTTTTTGGCGATGGCGATGACGGCGGCAGCAACACTTGATTTCAAGTTTGGGCAGATGCACATCGACTATATGCGCCGATGCCGAACTTGTGAAATAAATGTTGCCGAGGGCGCTGTTCGAGCCGGTAAAACGGTGGACAATGTTTTTGCCTTTGCGGCGGAGCTGGAAACAACTCCTGATAAATTCCACCTGGCGTCCGGAGCAACCATAGGAAATGCAAAACTGAATATTGGTGTTTGCAATGGGTATGGTCTGGAGGCACAGTTCCGGGGGCGCTGCCACTGGGGCAGATACCGAGATAATGATTGCCTGTATATCAACACACCTACAGGGGAGAAGATTGTTATTTTCGCCGGTGGTGGCGTTGCCAACTCATACAGCAAAATCCGCGGCAACTCCTACGGGATGTGGATTGCCACGGAGATTAACCAGCACCATGACACCTTTATCAAGGAAGCGTTCAACCGTCAACTTGCGGCAAAACGAATCAAGGTGTTCTGGGACTTAAACCCATCTAACCCAACACATCCAATCTACACGGACTACATTGACAAGTACGCAGCTAAGCAAAAGGCAGGGGCGTTCCCGTCTGGTTATAATTATCAGCATTTCACCATATTCGATAATGCCACGCTGCCACCTGAGAGAGTGCAGGAAATCATATCAAAATATGATGAAGATTCCATATGGTATGCGCGGGACATCCTCGGAAAGCGTATGCGTGCAGAGGGGCTCGTGTACCCGATGTTCAGCCGGTCAAAAAATGTGGTGTATGACATCCCTGAATATAACCGACACCACAGCTACTATGTGTCTATCGACTATGGCACTGTCAACCCGTTTGCTGCTGGCCTTTGGGATGTGGACGAGGTGGCACGCACCGCCACGATGGTTCGGGAACTGTACTACGATGGAGGGACACGGCATCGTGTTGATAACGAGGCGTATTACAAGATGCTGTGTGACCTAATTGGAGAGGTGCCCATCCAGTATATCGTCATTGACCCCTCTGCATCCTCCATGATAGAAACCATACAAAAATATGGTGATTATTTGGTTACCCGTGCAGACAATGATGTCTTAAATGGCATTCAGGATGTAACGAAGTACATCAATTCCGGTAAGCTGCTGATTGGGAGTAACTGCACCAACACACTCAATGAGTTTGAAGCGTACTGCTGGGATGAAAGCAAGGATGAGGATGTGGTCTTAAAGGAAAATGACCACGCTATGGATATGATTCGCTATTTTGTTCGCACGGTACTGCGGAATATGTGGAAATGGATAGTGTAAAGGTGGTCACACATGGGGTTCTTCAAAGATTTAATTCGGAAGGTGAAGACAATGATTAGAGGGTATCAGGGCATCGAGGATGCTTTCGGGGTTCAGTGCATTAAATCCGACAAGATGGATGATTCGCTCTTGCTGTGGGACAACATCTCAACAGGAAAACCGCCTTGGAAGAATGCAGCAGACGATATAAAAACCATCAATATGGCAGACTTTATTGCCAACACCCGTGCGAAGTTGACCGTCCTGGACATTGGTATTGCAATTTCCGGCTCTGCGCGGGCGGATTATCTACAGGGGTTGGCGGACGAGCTGCTTAAACTGCTGCCTGATAAACTGGCTGATGCCGACCGTATGGGCGGAATCCTGTTCAAGTTCAACGGTCAGAGCTGGGACTTCTTGCTCCCTGATGAATTTGGCGTTACCCATGTAGATGATAACGGCAGTATCACCGGGGCAGTCTTTGCAATCCAGTCTAAAGATACCAAATACACCCGGTTGGAATGGCACCGATTTGATAGCGGAATCTATATCGTGACGAACAAGGCGTTTCGCAACAGGGTGCGACAAATCGACCGGCAGGTAGTGCTTGGAGACCCTGTGCCGCTGTCCTCGGTAGAAGATTGGCAGGATATGCGGGATGAAGTGCATATTGCGAACCTGGAAGCCCCTCTGTGGGGCTTTTATCGTGTCCCCGGTTCTAACATTATCGACAGCAATTCGCCTCTTGGAATGCCTGTCTATGGCCGTGCAATTGAAGAATTGAAGGCTGTAGACATTGCAATTTCCAGGAAGGACGCTGAAATTGAGGACAGCAAGCACGTTACCTTTGTCGGGCAGGTTGTGCTTAGAAACGCAGAAAAGAATGGGGCAACACTTCCACGCTGGGTGCAGGGGTTGGGCATTGGCGTCAATGACGGCGATACAAGCGCAATCCACGAACATTCTGCCACGTTGCTCACGGAATCAAGAATCAAGGACATCAATTTCAACCTGTCCCTGCTGGGCGTGAAGTGCGGATTCAGCGAGGGCGTGTTCGTTTTGGATGGGCAGTCCGGCATGATTACGGCAACCCAGGTGGAGGCAGACGACCGGGACACGGTGCAGACCATTAAGGCTGACCGGGATGCCTTGCAAGCAGCTATTGACCAGGCACTGAAAGGGGCAGATGCTCTTGCAAGTCTGCTGAATCTAGCTCCAATGGGCAGCTACGAGGTTGCCTATTCTTTTGGGGACATCACATATAACTATGAAGAAGATAAGGCCAATTGGAAATCCTATGTGCAGAATGGATGGATTCCTGCGTGGCTGTACCTCGTTAAGTTTGAAAAGATGTCGGAGGAGGAAGCAAAGCGGTTCACCCAGGCAGCAGAGAAGACAAAGGCCAGGGGGCTTTTTGAGGAGGAGTAAGCATGGATGTGAGTATCAGCGGAACCAAATACCGGATTGTAAAGAAAAAATACAATGAAGAGGAGGCGTTTGGTCGCCGCAGTATTGTTGGATATTGCGATGGTTATCAAAAACTGATAGTCTGCTGTGATATGTCTACTTATCCCGGCTGGCAGCATGAGCCGGAGGAAACCGTAAAACTTTGCGAAAAGCACACGCTTCGACACGAAATCGTCCATGCGTTCCTTAACGAAAGCGGGCTGTCGGACAACAGCCTCGTTTCTGACAACGGTTGGGCAACCAACGAAGAAATGGTGGACTGGATTGCGTCTCGGGGACCTCTGATTTATGAAGCGTGGCGGGAGGCGGGAGCACTGTAATGCTTAGCCCGGAAGAACTGCGGGATATTGCAGACACCATGTATCCAAAGCTGGATATCCTAACGGCCTGGATTACCAAGGATGTTATTAGCCGCCTGGTGGCCTGCCTTAACCGAAAAGAGCTGCTATCGTTGGGAGCTACCGACAAATGGCAGTTGATGGTCTATCAGGCGGCAGCGGGGCACTATGATGCCCTGACTGCTGAAATCCGGCGTTGGACATCGCTGGCTGATGATGAGATTCGGCAGATATTTGAGGCAGCAGGAATCAAGGCGTGGGAATCGGACGCAGCTTTTTACAGGTCACACGGGATAGAACCGGTTCCCACCCTGAAGG
>CAKQIZ010000117.1 GCA_934247125.1 uncultured Clostridia bacterium | reverse complement strand
GAATTCTTTATCGATTTCCTGCTGAACTCCGAACCCTGGCTCACATTGATCGGACAGCATATCAGCTGCTTTTCAGGCGCTATTCCATAGAAAGTCTGCCCGTAAATATAATCCTTGAGAGTTATGTCGTCCCTGTCCGTGTATTCGATACACTCATCTTTTTCCAGCAGTATCGTGCAGGCGTCGATTTCCGCACTTGTGCCCATCATGTGAAGTATATCTCCCTCGAGTACTGCTTCATCAGGAGTCGGCAGATTGATATACTTGTCACCTCTTATGATCTTTATTATAGTTACTCTGAAGGCTCTGCTCTTTGTAAAGTCGTAGATCGTCTTGTTTTCAACTGTATCGGTCACCTGGAATTCAGCAACCAGCAGCTCTTCGTTCAGCCAGCTGTACTTCTCGTCTCTGCCTCTTTCTCGCTTCTGCCTGGCAAGAGTGCGCTCCGAGAAATTTTCCATGAAACGGAGCTCCATGTTTATCGTCACGCCTTTTAAATAATCCGATCTGATAAGCAGTACTACTGCTGCTGCTGACAGAAGAAGCAGTATCACGAACGGTATGTGATATATCTTTCTGAGCACCAGCGTTACAAAGCATGCAGCTATCAGTATCCTGACCGTCTTGAGCGTGAGCAGCGGAAGCTTGTTGGATCTCTGCTTGAGCCACAGCTTTATGAACAGCGCATCGTTCGTTCCATGCATCATGCTTATAAACGGGATCATCACGCCGCACGTCACTACCGCAGTTATCAGATCGGCAAATATCTCCGAAGATACATACATGTCTACAAGCGGCTTCAGCTCCTGTATGCCTAACCAGTATATTATATACATGACTACCGAACAGATGAGCGTCCTGGACAACACCTTCTTGATGTATTTCGACCAGTCTTCATCCTTATCCTTGTTACTTCGGTCTTCCGAAGTGTTTTTCTTGATGAATACCCACAGCTTATCCGGCAGCTTTTCATCGAGGAATTTATACACACTTGCTGAGTTCTTGATGAACAGAGGCGTCGTGAACGTCGTGATCACTGACACGCATACTACTACAGGATATAGGAAATCACTTATCACTCCGAGACTCGATCCCAGTGTAGCGATGATAAATGAGAACTCTCCTATCTGGACCATGCTGAACCCACCTCTGATCGCTGTATGCAGCGACTGACCGGAAAGCAGTATACCGATCGTCGAAAATGTCATCTGTCCCAGTATCGTCGCAACGGTTATTATCAGGATAGGGCCTATATATTTCACTAGCAGCCCCGGCTGTATCATCATTCCTACGGACACGAAAAATACTGCGCCGAAAAGATCCTTTACAGGTTTTGTAAGCCTTTCTATATAGCCTGCACGCACTGTTCCCGCCAGGATCGACCCGGCCATGAATGCACCAAGTGCCTCCGAAAATCCGATGAAATCCGCGATCACCACCATGCCCAGGCATATCGCCAGCGACACGATAACCATCAGCTCATCGTTCATCAGCTTGGATATCTTGTTTAGAAAGCTTGGTATCAAATATATGCCGAGTATCAGCCATATCACGAGATACATCAGCAGAATTCCTATCTCTTTGAACATAGCCATCCCGGATGCAGCCTGGCTGACCGAGATAGTCGACAGTATTATCAGCATGAATATACCTGCGATATCTTCTATCACGAGTGTGCTGAGCACCAGCTGTGCAAAGCGCCTTTCCTTAAGATCATACTCCTCATATGCTTTGAGTATTATCATCGTCGACGACATCGACAGCATCCCGCCAAGGAATATACAGTCCATCTTCGCCCAGCCAAGCAGGTATCCGACGCCTGAACCGATAAGTATCATCGACAGCATGACCGTCATGGCCACTATCACCGCACTGCCTCCGACCGTCGCCAGCTTTTTAAAGCTGAATTCAAGTCCAAGTCCGAACATAAGAAAAACTACACCTATGTTAGCCCAGACTTCTATATCTGCGACTTCCACAACTGTAGGCATGTATGAAAAATGCGGGCTTATCAGAAATCCTGCGACTATATAACCTAAAACAATAGGCAGCTTTATTTTCCTGAATATAAGAGTTACTATTCCCGCTACGATCAGGATCAGGGCCAGATCTGAAATCAAATTGTCAAGATGCAAAGAACTCCTCCCTTCTGTCTGCTAAAAAATATCTGTCTCCTCTCTGTCAAATATCACAAAAAACGTAGTCCCTTTGCCGACCCGGCTCTCTACCTTTAAAACAGCTCCGAAAAGAACTGCTATATGCTTTACGATAGACAGCCCGAGACCTGTGCCCCCGGCTTTCTTGGACCTTGATTTATCCACTCTGTAAAAGCGCTCGAACAGTCTGTCATGATGCTCCGGCGCGATACCTATACCCTCGTCTCTGACGCTCACTATGGTTTTGTCGTTTTCATTATAGACCTTAACCCATACATGACTGTGCTCATCAGAATACTTTATGGCGTTTTCGACGAGATTCACCATCATCTGCCTGAACCGGTCGACCGATCCGCTGATCTCCACCGATCGGTCCATATCGGTTATTATATCTATATGCTTTTTTTCTGCTATTGGGTCGAGCGTTTCCAGCGTGTCGGCGACAGCCTCGCTCACGTTGAACAGGTTGCATTCCGTACTGCGCTTGTTTTCTATATCCGACAGCACCAGAAGATCCTGTATCAGGCGCTTCAGTCGTGCTGTCTCAATAGCTATTATATCTATGAATTTAGTCCTTATATCCGGATCTTCGGCCGCGCCGTCCTGCAAAGTCTCGATGAACCCGGAAATAGATGTAAGCGGAGTCTTCAGCTCATGGCTCACATTTGCCACGAATTCCTTTCTTATCGCTTCTGCCGTCTTGCTTTCCTCTATGGCTTTCTCCATCTGATTTAGCTTCAGTGAATACGGCTTCACTATCCAGAAGTATCCCTGGACAACTACCGCCGCCATGACTGCTATGTACACTACGGCGAGCACGCTTATGCTGCCCCTAGCAATGCTCAGGATATCGGCATGACCGCTGCCTGCGCCTGGCACTATATACAGTTTCCATGTGAAAAATACTGCCAGAAAATTCACTGATGCCGCCTCGAATATAAGTGCTAAAAATCTGTTCTTCATTTCACCTTATAACCTTTTCCCCGGATCGTCTCTATGTACTGCTCATCGTTGTCGCCGTCCGAAAGCTTCTGGCGCAGGTGACGTATATGGACATCCACAGTCCTCGTCTCCCCTGCATAGTTTATTCCCCATACGCTGTTAAGCAGCTGATCCCTTGTAAACACGTGGCCTCTGTTTTCCACCAGATAGCGCAGCAGCTCGAATTCTTTCAGTGTAAGATCGATGCTGCGTTCTCTGATCTTCACTTCATGGCACTCAACATTTATGCTCAGATCTCCGACCGATATCACGGTATCGCTCGAACCGCCAAGATCTGCAGTAGCCTCGTATCTTCTAAGCACTGCTTTTATCCTTGCCATCAGCTCTCGTATACCGAAAGGCTTCGATATGTAATCATCGGCGCCGTATTCAAGTCCCATCACCTTATCGACTTCCTCGGTCTTGGCCGTAATCATTATTATCGGCGTGTTGTTGCCTTCATCCCTCAGCTCTCTGCATATTTCATACCCTGTCTTTCCCGGAAGCATTATATCCAGAAGGATCAGGTCGGGCTTTTCCCT
>CAKQIZ010000116.1 GCA_934247125.1 uncultured Clostridia bacterium | reverse complement strand
GAGCGGCGACTACAAGCTTCAGAGACCGTTCAATATCGTGACAAAAGGTGAAGTTGCAGAACTTCCGCAGGATTTCAAAAACTTCATCATGAGTAAAGACGGTCAGAAGATCATCGAAAAGGAAGGCTACATAGCAGCAAATGAAAACGCAGGTGAATACAAGGCTTCCGGACTCACAGGAACGATCACTCTCGCAGGATCGACATCAGTTTCACCGGTAATGGAAGTTCTCGCTGACAAGTACAAGGAGCTCAACAGCGGCGTAACGATCGAGATACAGCAGACTGGTTCAGGCGCAGGCATCCAGAGCACTATCGAGGGAGTATGTGACATAGGTATGGCATCAAGAGCACTCGAAGATGATGAAGCTTCACAGGGACTCACAAGCCAGGAGATCGCACTTGACGGAATAGCAGTTATTGTAAACACTGATAATTCAGTCGAAGATCTCACAACAGATCAGATCGTAAAGATATTCACAGGAGAAATCACAAACTGGGCTGACGTTAAATAAGATAGATAGGTAAGATAAGAAAGAATAACAGGTACAGAAAATGCGAAAATACAGTGAAAAGATCATGAAGATAGTCTTCCTGACAGCAGCATGTGTTTCCATACTGGCAGTGATCCTCATATGTGTATTCCTGTTCGCAAGCGGTGTACCGGCCATCAGGGAAATCGGAGTATCCGATTTCCTTCTTGGCGGTTCATGGAAACCGAATCAGGGACTTTACGGGATCTTTCCGATGATAGTAGGCAGCATATACGTGACGGCGGGAGCAATAGTCGTAGGAGTACCGATCGGTCTTCTCTGTGCTGTGTTCATGGCCAGGTACTGTCCGGCAGGACTTTACAGGATACTCAAACCGGCAGTCGATCTGCTGGCCGGGATACCGTCGATCGTTTACGGGTTCTTCGGCCTGATGGTAATAGTGCCGATGGTACAGAATATGTTCGGAGGCAGCGGCAAATCGCTGATGACAGCATCAGTTCTTCTGGGGATCATGATACTGCCGACTATAATAAGCGTAGCAGAGTCAAACATAAGAGCGGTGCCTGAACAGTATTACGAAGGTTCGCTGGCTCTGGGTGCGACTAAGGAAAGAAGCGTGTTCCGCGCAGTCCTTCCGGCTGCGAAGATGGGTATCATGGCAGGTATCATACTGGGTATAGGAAGAGCTATCGGAGAAACGATGGCAGTAGTTATGGTATGCGGCAATCAGGCGATAATGCCGCAGGGGCTCACTGAGGGAGTGAGGACGCTCACTGCGAACATAGTGCTGGAGATGGGATATGCGTCAGGTCTGCACAGAGAAGCTCTGATAGCCACAGCAGTTGTGCTGTTCGTGTTCATACTGATAATAAATCTTTCATTTATGGCACTGAAAAGGAGGGCTGACTGATGAGAAAAAGCAGAAACAGCTCGATGCAGCAGTTCTGGCTGACATATAAAAACAGGCCGGGTTCTCTGATAATGCGGATACTGGTGATACTGTCAGCAGTGATCACGACAGGGATACTGTTCTCACTGATAATATACATACTTGTAAACGGTGTTGTCCATCTCAAACCGGAACTGTTCGCATGGGAATACAACACTGACAACATGTCGATGATGCCCGCCATCATAAGCACGGTGTATATTACTTTCCTGTCCCTGCTGATGGCAGTGCCGACAGGTATTTTCTCGGCGATATATCTTGTGGAATACGCAAAGCGCGGCAGCCGTCTCGTGAAAGTGATCAGGGTCACGACTGAGACTCTGCAGGGCATACCGTCGATCGTCTATGGTCTGTTCGGATATATACTGTTCGTTATAACTTTAGGCTGGAGCTATTCGCTTCTTGCAGGAGCGGTGACACTGGCGATAATGATACTGCCGCTGATAATAAGAACGACAGAAGAAGCTCTGATCTCCGTTCCCGATTCATACAGAGAAGGCAGCTTCGGACTGGGAGCAGGAAAGCTCAGGACAGTGTTCAGGATAATACTGCCCAGCGCAGTGCCCGGGATACTCGCAGGAGTTATCCTGGCGATAGGAAGGATAGTAGGCGAAAGTGCAGCGCTGATCTTTACAGCAGGAACTGTCGCACAGGTGCCGGGGAGTCTTTTCGACTCGGCAAGGACACTTTCAGTGCACATGTATGCACTCCTGTCTGAAGGACTTTACACGAACGAAGCATATGCGACAGCAGTAGTTCTGCTGATCTTAGTAATAATCATCAATGCGGTTTCAGGCTTTATAGCCAAGAAACTCGCGACGAGGTAGCGATATGGATAAATACACGATCAAGGATCTGGAGCTTTTTTATGGTGATTTCAAAGCTCTGAAAAACATAAACCTTGACATACAGGAAAAAGAAATCACGGCATTCATAGGACCGTCCGGATGCGGCAAATCAACGCTTTTGAAGACGCTGAACCGCATGAACGATCTGGTCGAGGGGTGCAGGATTACAGGCTCTGTGAAGCTCGACGGCGAGGACATATACGGAAAAATAGACGTGAACCAGCTGCGAAAGAGAGTCGGCATGGTTTTCCAGAAACCGAACCCTTTCCCTATGAGCATATTCGATAATATAGCATATGGTCCAAGGACTCACGGTATTCATTCGAAATCCAGACTGAACGAGATCGTCGAAAAATCCCTGAAGGATGTGGCCATCTGGGATGAAGTGAAAGACAGGCTGAACAAAAGTGCACTGGGACTTTCCGGAGGCCAGCAGCAGCGGCTCTGCATAGCGAGGGCTCTGGCTGTTGAGCCTGAAGTCATACTGATGGATGAGCCGACGTCTGCGCTCGACCCTATATCAACGTCGAAGATAGAGGATCTGGCAGTAGAACTCAAGGAGAAATACACGATAATCATGGTGACGCACAACATGCAGCAGGCGGCCAGGATATCCGACAAGACCGCGTTTTTCCTGCTGGGCGACATGGTGGAATTCAATGATACAGATAAACTGTTTTCCATGCCGGAAGACAAACGTACAGAAGATTACATAACAGGGAGGTTTGGCTGATGCGTGTTAGATTCGATGAACAGCTGGAAAAGCTCAACGTGATGATGATAGATATGGGTGCGCTCTGTGAGGAGGCTATAACCTACGCGGTAAAAGCACTTGAGACCGGCAGCAGTGAGATGAGAGAAAAAACTTTCAGTACGGATGATCTCATCGATGAGCGTGAACGCGAAATAGAAAACGTGTGTCTCAAGCTGATACTGCAGCAGCAGCCTGTGGCAAAAGACCTGAGAGTCATATCGTCGGCACTCAAGATGATATCAGACATGGAGCGTATAGGTGACCAGGCATATGATATAGCAGAAATAACGAAGACTATAGAAAACGAAGCCGGCAGCTTCTGCCAGGATCATATAAGCGCCATGGCTCAGACTGCGATACGGATGGTGACCGAAAGTATCGATTCATTTGTAAAAAAAGACATAGGTATTGCCAAAAATGTTATAATCAGTGATGATAAAGTGGATGATCTTTTCATTCATGTCAAAAACGATCTGATAGATGCTGTTACTGCTGATCGTTCACACGGCGAATATCTGTTCGATATCCTGATGATCGCCAAATATCTGGAAAGGATAAGCGACCATGCCGTAAATATCGCTGAATGGGTGATATTCTCAATGACCGGAAAGCATGTCAGTGAACAGCAGGAAAAGGAAACGATATGATATATTTTCTTGAAGATGACAACAACATAA
>CAKQIZ010000115.1 GCA_934247125.1 uncultured Clostridia bacterium | reverse complement strand
ATCCGTGCAAGACGGATCCTATAAAAACAGAAAGAAAGAGGTAGTATGAAGAAAGAAGAAAATCAAATCAACACTGACGTTACAGCAGGCCGGAGAAGCAGCAATATCGCCGTAAGATGCATCATCTATTTTTTCGGGCTTCTTATCATGACGCTCGGAGTAGCGGTTTCGGTCAAGTCGGATCTGGGAGTGTCGCCGGTAAGCTCTATACCGTACACGATGACGTGCGTATGGGGCATCGAGATGGGAAAGGCAACGATCGTTTTCCATGCGACACTGGTGCTGGTGCAGGTGATATTGCTGCGACGCGAGTTCCGGATCAAGAATCTGCTGCAGATACCCGTGGGGGTGCTGTTCGGATACATGACGACGTTTTCAAATCATCTGATGACGTTCCTGCCTGATCCGGGCAACATATATATAAGACTGGCGATGATCGTGATAAGTACAGTTCTTGTGGCTATCGGACTGTTTTTTTATGTTCCGGCTGATATCATACCGCTTGCGGGAGAAGGTGTTATGCTGGCGATCTCAAAGGTCGCAGATAAAGCTTTCTCGACTGTCAAGATCGCATTTGACATAACCATGGTGCTGATATCGCTGATAACATGCCTGATACTGATACATTCGCTGGGAAGCGTGGGAATAGGTACTGTGGCAGCTGCATTGATGGTAGGAATGGTGCTCAAGCTGATAACGAAGCTGTTCGGAGAAGCGAGAGACAGGCGATTCCACATCGGAAGATATGGAAAGGCTGCTGCAGTGTCGGATGACGCAAAAGCTGCAGGTCCGCTGAAGGAGATAATGAAGACGGACGTCTATGCTGTAGATATGGAGGCGGAGCTTTTAGATGTGCTCAGGCTCATCACTGAGAAAGGAGTCAGCGGTGTACCTGTCGTAAATGACGACGGCAAGCCTGTAGGATTCATTTCAGATGGTGATATAATCAGATTCCTGGCGTCAGAGCATCCGCTCGTTGTCAATCCGTCATCCTTCATCGAGATCGATTTTGACAGCAGGCTCAGAACACTGATGAAGCGAAAGGTAAAAGAGATCGCGAAAAAACGAGTCATCACAGTGGATTCTGATGACAGTCTCAGTGACATCTGCGGTGTAATGGTCGAAAACCACATCAAAAAAGCACCTGTGATGTCAGATGGAAAGATGGTCGGGATAATAAACGTGAGCAATATCACGAAGTACGCTTTTAAGATGATGGAAGAAGAAAGTGCTTGAGCCATGTGTTTATACACAAATACATATGCATTCCTGTCATATATCAACGCAGGTAGTGTTGACAAACTTGTGGAACCTGTTTATAATGTCAGATAATAATGACAGAAAGGGGCACACAGCATGACAGCAAAAAAACGTATATTAACTGCAGTAACTATGTTCATGATCGTTTTTGTCGTGATTTATGCGTCCTTTTATATTGCATATGAAACAGAACATGAATGTACAGGGGATGACTGTCCGATATGCTGCCAGATCGAAATATATGAAAGCGCACTGAAAAATATCGCTTCGGCGGTTGCAGCGGCAGCAGCGGCAGTTGTGTTCGGATACGGATCATGTGTTCAGGTGGTGAGGTGTGCAGAGATCATATCTGCACGAACTCTGGTATCATTGCGTGTAAAACTTTCGAATTGAGTAAGGATCGTATACAGGGGTGAAGTCTGTTTTTGCAGATGCACAGTAATTATTGCTGCACCCTTGTATTTTTGTACCTGTTTTTAAGTTCTTATGAAATACGGAGGTTATTTTATGAAAAAAATCATCATAGCAGTTCTGTGCATGCTGCTGACAGCAGGAGCGCTGGCAGGATGCGGAGAAAAAAACAAATCTGAAAAAAATGCAGATCTGAGCATCGTTGCGACTATTTTCCCGGGATATGACTGGGTGCGTGAGATCATGGGCGATGAAGCGGAAAATGCCGACATAACGATGCTGATGGATAACGGTACGGATCTGCACAGTTATCAGCCTACAGCTGATGATATCAGCAAGATTTCCAAATGTGATCTTTTTATATATTCAGGCGGGGAATCTGACGAATGGGTGAAAGACGCACTTAAGCAGGCAGAAAACAAGGATATGAAAGTAATAAACATGATGGAGATGCTGGGAGATTCGGTAAAAACTGAGGAAGTCGTGGAGGGAATGGAGTCAGAGCACGGCCATGACCATGATGAAGATGGCGATCATCATGACAGTGATCAGGAAGTCGAATATGATGAACATACATGGCTTTCGCTTAAAAATGCAGAGCTGATATGTGAAGCCATAGAAAATGATCTTTCGTCGCTCGATCCTGAAAATAAAGATATTTACAAAAAGAATTCAGAAGAATATATAAGTAAACTTTCTGAGCTTGACAGCAAGTACCGGGAGACTGTAGATGATGCGGCACGAAAGACGGTGCTGTTCGGCGACAGATTCCCGTTCCGTTATCTTACGGATGATTACGGCCTGGATTATTATGCAGCCTTTGTCGGCTGTTCTGCTGAGACAGAAGCAAGCTTTAAGACTGTAAAATTTCTTGCAGAAAAGGTAGACGAACTGGATCTGCCTTGTGTCATGACTATAGAGGGATCGGATCACAAGATCGCAGAAACTATAATCAGGAATACTGCGGATAAGGATCAAAAGGTATTAACTATGGATTCTATGCAGTCGGTGACAGCATCTGATCTGAAAGATGGAAAGACATACCTTTCGGTGATGGAAAAGAATCTTGAGGCTCTTAAAGAGGCACTGAATTAAGGAGGCAGATCATGGCACAGCTTGTTTGCCGGGAACTTGCAGTCGGATATGACGGTAAAAGTGTCCTGGAGGGCATCAGTTTTAAAGTGGAAAAAGGTGATTATCTGTTTATTACAGGTGCAAACGGCACAGGCAAATCTACTTTGATGAAAACGATACTGGGGCTTTTGCCACCGGTCAAAGGAAAAATAATAACAGGAGACGGCCTGAAAATCGGTGATGCAGGATATCTGCCGCAGCAGAAGGGCTTTCAGAAGGATTTCCCTGCGTCAGTAAATGAGATAGTGATTTCGGGATGTCAGGGGAAATGCGGTCTGCGTCCTTTTTACAGCAGAAAAGAAAAATATATTGCGCACAAAGCAATAGAACGGATGGGGATATCGCATCTGGCAAACAGGTGTTACAGGGAATTGTCCGGAGGCCAGCAGCAGCGTGTGCTGCTGGCTCGTGCCCTGTGTGCGGCACAGAAAATGCTTGTTCTTGACGAGCCTGTCTCAGGGCTGGATCCTAAAGCGGCTGCAGGTATGTATGAATTGCTGTATGATCTGAATAAAAATGATCAGATAACGATCATAATGATATCACATGACCTTTCTGCAGCCAGGAAATATGCAAGCCATATACTGAATATAGGGGAAAACATATTTTTCGGAAAGAAGCGGAGGTAGATCATGGCTGAGATTTTTAGTAAAATCGATCTTTATTTTCAGTATCCGTTCGTTAGATACGCACTTATTGTAGGTGTGCTCATAGCTTTGTGTTCATCTCTGCTGGGAGTAACACTGGTGCTGAGGCGGTTTTCATTTATAGGAGATGGTCTTTCGCATGTGGCGTTCGGTGCTCTGGCTATAGCTTCTGTACTTGATCTGACGGTAAAGACACCGCTGGTAATGGTGCTGACGATTATATGTGCTGTGCTGCTTCTGCGTACAGGCGGAAATACGAAAATAAGGGGAGACGCAGCTGTGGCGATGATATCTGTAGGATCGCTTGCGGCAGGATATATGCTGATGA
>CAKQIZ010000114.1 GCA_934247125.1 uncultured Clostridia bacterium | reverse complement strand
GTACAATAGCATGTGTCTGCGGGTCTGCAGATGCAGGGAGGAACGATGGGATATCGTGTGAAGCTCGATGTGTTCGAGGGGCCGTTCGATCTGATGGTCTATCTGATAGAACACGCACAGATGAGCATATATGATATAAGGATATCTGAGATAACAGATCAGTATATGGAATATGTGGGTTCGATGCAGGATGCGGATATCAATGTATATTCGGAATTCATGGTGCTTGCAGCGGCCCTTCTTGAAATAAAATCAAAGATGCTGCTTCCGAGAAGCGTGCCGGAAAGCGATGCCGGAGAGATGCCGGAGGATCCGAGGACCGAGCTGGTGGCAAAGCTGGTGGAGTACAAAAAATTCAAGACGATCTCGGAAATGCTGGAGGAAAGGTGGGAAAGTGCGTCTTTGCACCTGGAAAAACCGCAGGAAGACCTTGCGGAGTATACGGGAGAGCCTGACGAGTATCTTTCGCTGGACATAGAGCAGTTCATAGCAGCCTTTGAAAAATTCCTGAACAGAAAGAAAAAGCTCGAAGAGATAAAAGCGCACCACAGGAGAAGTGAGAAACAGCGTATAACCAATGAGACAAGGATGAATGACATAAGAGACTTCTTTGTCGGATCAGGACTGAGGCAGGCGGATTTCATGGAGCTGGTGCCGGAAAAAAACGACCGGTACGATACAGCGGTAACATTCTCCTCGGTTCTCGAGATGATGAAACAGCGCAGGCTGGAAGCGCAGCAGCAGTACATTTTCGGTGATATCACGGTCACTGCGACAGAGGAGCTGTTTGAAGAAGATAAGGAGAATGGCGATGGCAGGTAGGAAAACTATAAAATCCGCGATAGAGTCGATGATGTTCGTCTGGGGCAAACCTCTCGATGTAAAGGAAATGGCGGAGATCTTCAATGAAGACAGAAAAGAGATATATGCATGCTGCAAAGAGCTGCAGACGGAATATGAGCAGGAAGGCAGAGGTATCGTCATCAGGGAAGTGAACAGGAGTTTTCAGTTCGTGACCAGAAAAGAGAATCTGAGCTACATAGAGCGACTGTGCACTCCTGTAAAGCACAAGCGTCTGACTCAGTCGGCGCTGGAGGTGCTGGCGATAGTCGCGTACAAGCAGCCTGTGACAAAAGGCGAGATCGAAGCGGTCAGAGGTATCAAATGCGACAGGGTGATAGAGGGTCTGGCTAAGAAAGGTCTGGTCGCGGAAGTCGGCAGATCAGATGCGGTTGGCAGACCGATCCTGTACGGTACTACAGATGAATTCCTCAAGCAGTTCGGATTTGAGACGCTCAAGGAGATGCCGGGAATAGAAGATATAGAGGGGATCATGGCCGAGGAGGATCAGATGGTTTCCGGTATGGACAGTTCATATGCACAGCAGATCTCACTTGACCTGCCAAAAAACAAGTAATAAATCTCCCTTTTGACGCGTAAGGTGACAAAGGGGAGTTTTTATGAAAAAAGGCAAGATGATATTCATAACGGCGGTGGCAGTTGCGGTATGCATGGGGATGGGGCTTTATGTCCAGAAACATGGTTTCGCGGATACCACAGCTGTGGAGATAGGGATCTCGGCGGGGCAGGCGCTGCTGCTGGATGCGGATACAGGCGAGGTGCTTTATGAGAAATGCGCAGATCAGAAGGCATATCCGGCGAGCACGACGAAAATAATGACTGCACTGGTGACGCTGGAGACCATGGAGAAATACGACAGCCCTCTCGAGCAGAAAGTCCGGGTACCGGAGGCGGCTGAAGGCGTGGAGGGGTCATCCATCTATCTTAAAGCCGGTGAAGAGATATCGGTACAGGACCTTTTGTATGGGCTGATGCTCGTCTCGGGAAATGATGCGGCGGTTGCACTCGCTGAAATAATCGGAGGCGATCAGGAGCATTTTGTGTATCTTATGAATGAAAAAGCGGCAGAGCTCGGATGCAGCAACACGCATTTTGTCAATCCGAACGGGCTCTTTGATGAAGATCACTATACGACGGCACGAGATCTTGCTGTGATCTCTGCGGCAGCTATGAAAAACAGGACTTTCCGTGAGATCGTTTCAACTGTGGACTGGAAAGCGGAACGCGAGGACAGCACGTATCTCACGTTTCACAACAAGAATAAAACGATCACGGAGTTTGAGGGCGGCAGCGGCATCAAGATCGGATATACGAAGGATTCGGGCCGGACGCTGGCGGCTTCGGCTGAGCGTGACGGCAGGACTGTGATAGCGGTCGTGATGAGTGCGCCGGACTGGTTCAATGATGCTTACCGTCTGATGGAGTTCGGTTTCAGGCAGTGAAACTGTCACGGCAGATCACCGGCAGATCATCGGCAGATCGGGTGAACCCATCGATCTCTGTATGCATAATATGAGAGTGTGAAAAGGCAGAGTTGTGACAGACTTTGCCTCAAGATGTGCATATTTGGAGGCGTGACATGACATACATGAATGATTTGTGCGTCGATGCCGGAACGGACAACTGTCCCTGCCCGCTTGCCGAGACAGGGGACTGCCTCGTCTGCAGCAGACTGGCGGGCAGACAGGAATGTGACTGCAGATGGGCCGGTGTCTGTGTATATAATGAGTTTGTACAGAACGGAAAAATCGTGAGACAGCAGCGCAGGAACAGGCCTGTGGAAATAGTGAAAAAGATATGGTACGGCAGCGATCTGCTGGTAATAGTCCTCGGAGTATCCCGGGGGTTCGCACTGAAAGCTGCGCAGCCGGGCTCATTCGTATTCGTCAATGCCGTAGGCAGGAGCGAGCTGTCGAATGTGCCGGTGTCGGTGATGCGGAGCGATGTGGAAAAAGGCAGGATTTTTCTTGCCCTGAAGGTGATATCTGCAAAAACCAAGGCTGTGGCGGAGGCTGCCGATAAACTTGTGCTGAGGGGTGTTTACAGAAGCGGCATTATAGGCGGAGGAGTCTCGGGGCTGAAGGAGGATCTGAAAGGCATCGTGCAGACAAAGGCAGAGCCTCGCTGGCTGATAATAACCAAGGGGACAGGGTTTGCACCGGCTGTCAGCCTGCTGACCGCAGCCGGCGGCAGGGTTTCTGCAGACGTTCTGATAGACAGCGATAAAGTCTGCGACGAGATCGTTGCGGATAATATGAGAGGACTCTCGGAAGGGAAGCTTTCGATCAGGAATATTTCACTTCAGCAACTCACTGAGACCATGATATCTGAGCGGGCAAAAGGCAGAACCGGACATCTGGCAGGTGTTTACAGGGCAGACGATTACGACAGGATAATCATAATGGCTTCCGACTATTATATAAAAACTCTTGCAGAATGCATGGAAATACCTGCGGGCAAGCTGGTGTTCTGTAATAATTTCAGGATGTGCTGCGGAGAAGGGATCTGCGGTGCGTGCGGGCATACGGATGAGAGCGGCAATGTCAGCAAGATGTGCAAATGCCGCAGTGCAGATGTGAGAGGACTGCTGTGAGCGCAGCCGGATGGCAGGCCTGGATCTGGATTCGGGAGCTCTGGCGCCCGAGCTGCTTAAAATGACAGGGGAAAGTCAGACGTTGTCAAAAAATGTATAAAAGTGTAAGTTTATATTGACGAATGTATAAATATACGGTAAAATAAACGAGTGCTGTTTCAGCACTTGTTTGTTTTTTGCGAGAGTTTTGATTAAGGAGAAGTAACTAAATGGAAAACGAAAAAGAAAAGACCAGAACGCCAAGGACTCCTAAGATCTATCATCCGCTTATAACTTTCGCTATACTCATTGTGGTAATGGCTATAGCTATAGTTAAATACGGTGTGGATGTCCATGTGCCTATGTTCATAGGAGTCATTGCGGCGGCATGTATGGCTCTGTATCTCGGCAATGCCTGGGATTCGATAGAGAGAGCCATGATGAATGGTATATACAA
>CAKQIZ010000113.1 GCA_934247125.1 uncultured Clostridia bacterium | reverse complement strand
TCATTGATGAGCGAAAGCAGATGGTTGCCGGAGGCAAGTATTTTTGCAAGGTAATCCTTGACGCGGTCCTTGTCGTCCAGATGGCTGACCGCCAGCGTGGTAAAGCCGATGATGGCGTTCATGGGGGTACGGATATCGTGGGACATACTGGACAGGAAGGTACTCTTGGCGCGGTTGGCGTTTTCGGCGGCGGCCACGGCATCCGCCAGTGCCTCGTTCACCTGCTTGTCGGCAGTGCGGTCCGACAAAACCAGAATGTACTTGGTTTTTCCCTCGACCTCGCTGCCCATGACAACCACATGGAACCAGCGCCGCTCCCCTGTTTCCTGATGGACAAACTCTATATCCCATTCGCGCTGTTCGCCGCAGCCAAGCCCTGCCACAAAATCCTTGGTGCGGTTGGGGGAATCCTTCGGGTGCAGCAGCGCCAAGGTGGCGATATTTTTGCGCACGCTCTCCTGCGTAAGACCCAGCAGGCGCTCCATATTCGGGCTGACATAATCCACACTGTGTTTCTTGGCGTCCAGCATCAGGAAAACGTCGTCCACGTTCTGGGACAGCTTCTGGAACAGCTCGTCGCGGTACAAAATCTCGGTGTTCTTGCGGCGCAGCTTGACGTGACCTCTGCTCATAATCAGCAGAATGATCATGAGCGCAAGACCGGATATAATGGCCGCTATAATTTGCACCGTGCTCAACCAAAGCTGATTCATACCGGCATTGACGACATCCACCGGGACAATGCCCACCAAGATCCAGTTCTGGATGCCGGTGCTTTCGTACACCAGATAGTATCTTGTGCCGTCCAGCGTTACCTCACGGTTTCCGCCGGCACCCTTTGCAAAATCATTGGCAAGGTCTTGCAGCTCCGCCTCGGTAAGGTCGGAGTAATCCTGCAAGATCGACACAAGGTTATAGATAGATTCCTCGCCCTCGGCGATATTTTCGATCACGACCTGCCCGTCCGGGTAGATGACATAGGTGCTGGCAGTCCCGCCGAACGCCGAATCGTCCACGGCTTTCATCACAACGTCATTGTAGCGGCTGATGGCAATGGCATCGTAGGAAAAGCCGCGGTAAACGCCCTTGGTTTCAGGGCAGATAAACGCCAGCATCGGGGCTTTTTCCGGCAAAACCGCGTTCATCACAACGTCTTTCTGGTCGGCAAGCGCCTCGTCGAGGTTGCTCTGCAAGCCAAGGTAGCCCGTTTTGCCGTCGGGTGTCATGTAGTTTCCGTCGTAAGAAAGAAAGTAGAATTCGGCAATGCCAAGCTCCTGCTTGGCAGACTCTAAATACACCTGAATGCCGTCATCGTCGGGGTTACTGTACAAAAAGCCGTTCCACAAATGCAGATAGGAGATGTTTTTGTTGACGATCATGCTCAGCATACTGTTGGATTTGTGCAGAACTTCCTCTAAATGCGCGGTGCTTTCTTCATAGACAGTCCTGGACACAAACGAAAGATACTGTACGCCCAGGCAGACAAAACACGCTATCGTCAACAAAACGGCGGCAGCGGTCAGCCTTTTGCGAGGGAAATGGCGCTCTGTTTTCAGCTTACGCTTATCATCTTCCATAGCGCTTTACCCCCCCCCAAGTGTAATATAGCTTTCCGGCTCGGCAAGCGTTGTGCCGCCGTCAAGTGCCAGACTCCACACGTTTTTGACCGGTTCCTCCCCGCGCTCAAACGCGCAGGTTTCGCCTTGCAGCAGCGGCGCCATCTGCTTTTCTACGACCAGGCAGGTCACGGTAACGGTGTCGTCGTCCCGCAGGGGCTGCCCGTTGCGGGTAACGCCAGTCAGCGTATAGCCGTCGTCGCTCTCTTTTACCTGCACAGCTATGCCGCTGACCACCGGCAGAGAGCCGCGGTTGAACGGGGTAAAGCCGCCCTCGCACCCTTCCACAAAGGCGCGCAGGGTTTCTTTCAGCTCGGCGCCCGTCAGGGTGGCTTGGTACGACTTTAGCCCGTTGGGCATGATCATAGCGCGCGCCGTGGACTTGGTGTAGTCGGCTTGCAGCACGCTGCCGGTAAAGCTGTTGGCGGTGGCCACCAGCACATCGGTGCCGTAAATGCCGCGCAGCGTGTTTGCCATAACCGAGAAGGACGCATTGCCGCCGTCTTGGTGGAACACGTTGGAATAGGCAGTTTCGCTGGTCAGCACGGTTTCGCTTGTTTCGGGCTTTTCCTCTGCCAGAAGTCGGGCGTTGAACACGCGGTAGGCTTGGTCGGCGTCATATTCGCCCGCGATCATCTTGGAAACCACATCCTGCGAAATGGCAAAGAAATCGTTGGAGGCGATGCGGATGTACAGATGGTTTTCTTCCACCACCGAGCGCACGTCCTTCATGGTTTCGGTCAGGTGGTAGCTGACGTTCTGGCTGTAGCTGAGCAGATCCTGCCCTTCCGCGAGGATCTGTTCCTGCGCGCCTTCCGACATCATAACGTGCAGGACCTGCATTGCCTTTTCGCGGCGGGCGGGGTCCTGCTCTAAATCGCGGTTCAGCGCCACTTGGAAGTAGGGCGTGGTCATCAGCCACTTTTCCCCGTTCTGGCTGAAGAACGGCAAAAGGGTGGCGTCAATGCCCTGATCCTGAAACATCTTTACACCGGCGGAGGAGCCAAAGTACATGGCAAGCTGTCCGTTGCCGAACATCTCGATTACTTTATCGTAGTTCTGCTCCAGGTCCGCCGCGGTAAGCCCGGTGTCCTGGATGAACTGCTCCATCCGTTCAAAGCCGCCCGGCCACACGGTATCGTCCAACCCCACGCGGGTGTTGCTGGCGGGGTCGCTGTAGGCGGTGCGCCATTTGCGCCCTGCCGTAGTCGTAAGCTCGGCGGCAGAAAGTCCCTGCAGTGTTTCCATGCAGGTGTAGTCGTACATATAGTCGGCGGTAAAGCCGCGGATGCCCACTTCCTCAAAAGCCTTGCAGGCAGCGACAAAGCCGGCGTAATCGGTGGGCAGCGGGATATTGTATTTCTCAAACAGGTCGCGGTTGACCACAAAACCGTGGACATCGGGGCAGACGGGCAGCCAGTTTACACTGCCGTCCTCATTTTTGAAGCTGTTGAGGTAGGTGTTGTAGATGGCACCTGCCTCGTTGGTGGTGGCAAGGTTCATCAGGCTGTCCTTTAAGGGGGCAGCGTCGTGCAGGGAGAAGCGGCAGCAGGTAATAATGTCCGGCAGACCGCCGTTTTGCTGCAAAAACTTGTAAAAGTCCAAGTCGTTGTTGCCGACAATAAACTCAATGTTTACATCCGGCAGCTGCGACTGCACATAAGGGGCGTAGTTTTCGTACAGGGCGTTGGTCCACAAATAGACCTGAATGGTTTCGGCGTCCTCCTGCGCCTGCACCTGTTCGGTGGTTTTTGCGGCGCATCCGCCCAGCAGGGACAGCCCCAGCACCATAGCGGCAAGCAGGGAAAAAACAGTGTGCAGTCGTTTGTTTTTCATCCAATCGTTCTCCTCACGACCCGAAGTCAGGCTGCCCTTCCCGGCAGGCTGCTTCGGCTTTTATACAATGCTATCACGACCTATAAAGATAGTACCGCAACTTTTGCGGGTTTGCTGTTGTATGCACCGCGTTACGCAAAACGGCGCAAGCTAAATTTGACATGGGAAATCCATTTATTTTATCACAATATCGACAGGATTTCAAGAAATTTTACATAGTTTTCAAAGAATATACAGAATTTATGCAGTTGATAAAGCATTGACGCGCGCGCATTTTTGCGGGGTTGTAGGGGCGAGCATTGCTCGCCCGTGCCCGTTTGCCTTGTAGGAAAACCGTTCCGGAAAACGCCATGCTGCGCCAAGTTGGCGGGCGAGCAATGCTCGCCCCTACGGATTAACCCGTTATGTTGTTGCAATATTCCGTGACAATATGGTATTTTCGGCAGGTTTGTAGGGGACGCATATATGCGTCCCGCAGCTTGTAGAAAAAGTTACTTGCCGGAAGATTTGTAGGGATGGGTCTTGACCCATCCGCACATATGGCCGCGCGCAGCGCATAAAATCGCGCCGAATGG
>CAKQIZ010000112.1 GCA_934247125.1 uncultured Clostridia bacterium | reverse complement strand
ATCGGGATCAGGACGAGTGTAAGGAGGCTCATAGAGCTTCAGACAGACGGGTATCCTGATGAAGAGATAAGAAAAGAGCAGGAAAATCTAAGCAGTATATATGATGCTTTCACTAAAGAATACGGTCTCATAAACAGCAGAGCAAACAGCACTGTCTTTTCACAGGACAGCTCATACTATCTTCTTGCAGCACTTGAAGTGATCGACGAAAACGGAAAGATCGTAAGAAAAGCGGACATGTTCACAAAGCGCACCATAAAGCCTCATGAAGCAGTGCAGCACTGTGATACGGCAAGCGAAGCACTTGCTGTGTCAATGGGAGAAAAAGGTCATGTTGATATGGAGTATATGATGCAGCTTACAGGTCTTAGTGAAGATAAGATATCAGAAGCACTTAGTGGCGTCATATTTTATGATCCGAAGCAGGATGCAGGAAGCGGAACTGGAAGATATCTTGCAGCAGACGAGTATCTGTCAGGCAATGTCAGAGAAAAACTGAAAGAAGCAGAGCTTCTTTCAAAGACGGATCCGAGATTTCTGGTAAACCGGAAATCCCTTGAACAGGTGCAGCCGAAGGAGCTTTCTGCGGGAGAGATCAGTGTGAGGCTTGGAGCATCGTGGCTGCCGCCGGATGTGGTATCGGACTTCATGTTCGAGCTTTTGAGCACGCCTTCGTATATGCGATGGAAGATCAATGTGCGGTATTCGGCACATACAGGGGAGTGGACCATCGAAGGAAAGAGCAATGACCGGGGAAATGTCAGGGCAGGCAGCACCTATGGCAGCAGCAGGATGAATGCATACAAGATCATAGAGGAGACCCTGAATCTCAGAGACGTTCGCATATTCGACTATATCGAAGATGATGAAGGCAGGAAGAAAGCAGTGCTAAATAAAAAGGAGACAGCCATCGTGCAGGGAAAGCAGGAATCCATAAACAACGCTTTTAAAAGCTGGGTGTGGGAAGAACCGGAAAGACGGGAAAGGCTGACACGGATATACAATGAAAAATTCAATTCGATCAGACCAAGAGAATATGACGGAAGCCACATAATATTCTCAGGGATGAATCCTGAGATCACGCTCAGAAAGCATCAGAGGGATGCCGCAGCCCGCATCATATATGGCGGCAACACCCTGCTTGCTCATGTGGTGGGAGCAGGAAAGACCTTCGAGATGGCAGCTGCAGCGATGGAAGGCAAAAGGCTCGGCCTTTGCAGCAAGGCGATGTTCGTAGTGCCGAACCACCTGACGGAGCAGTGGGCAGCGGAGTTTCTGCAGCTTTACCCAGCAGCAAATATACTCGTTGCGACAAAGAAGGATTTTCAGACGAAAAACAGGAAAAAGTTCTGTGCAAGGATCGCCACAGGACAGTACGATGCAGTGATAATCGGCCATTCACAGTTCGAGAAGATCCCCATAAGCATCGAAAGACAGCAGGAGATGCTGAGAAGACAGATCGATGAGATAACGGAAGGGATCGCAGAGCTGAAACGAACCAGAGGCGAGAGGTTTTCCATAAAGGCGATGGAAAAGAGCAAAAAGCAGCTCAGGATAAAGCTCGAAAAGCTCAGTGACCGCAGCAGGAAAGACGATGTGATATGCTTCGAAGAGCTTGGAGTGGACAGACTTTTCATCGATGAGAGCCATTTTTACAAGAACCTCTTTCTTTACACGAAGATGAGGAACGTTGGCGGTATTGCCCAGACGGAAGCGCAGAAAAGCTCTGATCTTTTCATGAAATGCAGATATCTTGATGAGATCACAGGGGGAAAAGGGATCGTGTTCGCTACAGGAACGCCGATAAGTAACTCGATGACAGAGCTTTACACAGTGCAGAGATACCTGCAGCACGACACTCTCTGCAGGTATGATCTGCAGCATTTCGATGCATGGGCATCGACTTTCGGTGAGACCGTGACGGCGGTGGAGCTTGCACCGGAGGGAACAGGATACAGGACGAAAACGAGGTTCTCAAGATTCTATAATCTGCCGGAACTGATGAACATATTCAAGGAAGTCGCAGACATCAAGACCTCTGATATGCTGAGGCTTCCTGTGCCGGAGGCTCGTTATCACACTGTATCAGTGAAGCCGTCAGAGTTTCAGAAGAAAATAGTGGAGGATCTTTCCTTAAGGGCGGACAGAGTGAGAAACGGGATGGTGGACGCATCACAGGACAATATGCTGAAGATAACGAATGATGGAAGGAAACTTGCCATGGATCAGAGGCTGATCAGCGAAAACCTCCCGGATCATGAAGGCAGCAAGGTGAATGTCTGCATCAGCAATATCTGCAGGATATGGGAGGAAAGCAGAGAGAAAAAATCGGCGCAGCTCGTTTTCTGTGACATCTCGACGCCGAAAAACGACGGTTCATTCAATGTGTATGATGATATCAGGACGAAACTTATCGCAAAGGGGATACCTGCAGAAGAGATACGGTTCATACACGAGGCGGATTCTGATGTAAAGAAAAAGGCCCTGTTTTCCAGGGTTAGGGCCGGTGAGGTCAGGGTGCTCATAGGCTCCACGCAGAAGATGGGCGCCGGGACCAATGTGCAGAAAAGACTCATCGCACTCCATGATCTTGACTGTCCCTGGAGACCATCGGACCTTGAGCAAAGAGCCGGAAGGATCGTGCGTCAGGGGAACGAAAACAAAGAGGCGGATATCTACAGATATGTGACGGAGGAGACTTTCGACGCCTATCTTTACCAGCTGGTGGAGAACAAACAGAAATTCATATCCCAGATCATGACAAGCAAATCGCCGGTGAGGACGGCAGAGGATATCGATGAAGCCTCACTTTCCTATGCGGAGATCAAGATGCTCGCTACAGGAAATCCCCATATAAAAGAAAAGATGGATCTTGATATACAGGTGGCAAGGCTGAGGCTTTTGAAGCAGAATTTCTTAAGCGAAAAGTATGCGCTGCAGGACCGGATAGTCAAATATTTTCCTGCGGAAATAAAGAGTCATGAAGAGCGGATCGCAGGATATGAAGAAGATATATCATATCTGAAAGAGCAGGAGCAGGGACATTTGGAAGAAAACTTTATGATGGAGATCAAGGGGAAGTCATATACAGAAAAGACTGATGCTGGAGAAGTACTGCTTTCCTGCTGCAAAGAAATGAAAAGTCCGGAGCCTGTAGTTACAGGAAGCTTTTGGGGCTTTGAGATGAGTCTTTCTTTTGATACTTTCACAAAAGAATATGCGGCAGAAGTAAAGCATCATATGAGGTACAGGACACCTCTTGGGACCGACGCCAGAGGGAACATATCGAGGATCGAGAACCTTTTCTCAGGGATAGAAAAGAGGAAAAACGAAGCATGTGATAAATATGAAAACATCCTGAAGCAGTACGAAAATGCAAAAGTGGAAGTGAAAAAAAGTTTCGAGCACGAACAGGAGCTTACAGAAAAAGAGCAAAGACTTGCAGAGCTCGATGCGATGCTGAATATGGATAAAGACACGCCGGAGATCATAGAGGGAGAGCAGGAACAGAAGCTTCCTGAAAAAAAGGAACGGGAACTGCAGCGATAGAGAGAGCGACGCTCTCTCGTACATGACCGAGAGGTTCTAATATGGAACTTCCCGGTTTTTTATTGCCGGAAAGGAGGTGACAGCATGGCAATGGTAACAGTCAGAACATCTGATGATCTTCGAAAGCTTATCATCCGGGAGCTTAAAGATGGAGTCGTTATATCAGTAGATCTCAGCAACGAGGAGGAATGAAACAGTGACAGAGTATATGAAGAACAATGGAGAATACAGTGAGCTGGAAGTCGTGAATGTCAGACTCGTAAAGGAGCCTTCTATCATCAGTGAGACCCCGATCAGAACATCGGAGGATGCGGCTGAACTCGTAAAGGATATGCTTTCGCAGTTTGACAGAGAGGTATTCTGCATATTAAATGTGGCAAGTGATGGAAAGCCTATCAGCATGAACATTGTAAGTATCGGAACGATCGCTCAGGCACTTGTGAGTCCGAGAGAGGTTTTCAAAAGCAGTATCCTGTCAAATGCTGCAGGCTTTCTGGCGTTCCATT
>CAKQIZ010000111.1 GCA_934247125.1 uncultured Clostridia bacterium | reverse complement strand
CACGGTGAAGCTAACTTCATCTGCTTCACAGAAGTATTCAAGATGTACATGAGAAAGCAGCCTAAGGGCAAGATCGAACTTGCTAACAAGCTGTTTGCCGATGTATTAGGATGCGACCCTGCAGATGTATATCCTGCACTGGATGAATTCTTAGGAAAGATCCTCGAGAAGAAGCCGCTTAACGAATACGGCATGACAAAGGATCAGGTTGCTGAATTTGCCAAGTCAACTGTTGACAATCAGCAGAGACTGCTCGCAAACAATTATGTTCCTCTTACAGAAGAAGAAATCGCAGAGATTTTTGAAAACCTGTATTAGTCAGATACGATATCAGTTATTTACATATTGATATCGACAGATGATCTGTTGTCAGTATCGATCCAGTGTCAATAATGATATCGCAAATCGGCGCCACACGTATAACAGGTGGTTAGCTTTGAAGCCATAGGCTTTTATCAACGGCTCGCGTCTAAAGGCGCGGGCCGTTGATTTGTTTATCAGCATAAGCCCGTATAACAGATGGTTCGGATGGTTCGGAAAAAATTTTCCTGAAATAACATTTTCACAGACTGTTTTCACCGGAGAACCATGGCGGGAATACTCATATCCGCTTTGGGTCGGCCATATATGTTGCCGGGAACTGAAAAAATGTTCAAAAAAATAAAAGTAACCATAAAAAAGGCAAAATATTTCTTAAAACAGGAAATAAATTTCCTGTTACAGCGTGATCGTGACTTTTATATAAACGATGAAATAATAAAATCAAGAAAAAACAAAATTATCTGAAACAAATGCAAAATTCCCAAAAGTAGTAAAATTCAATGTGTACTGCAGATCAAAACTGCGGCAACACTATGATTTCTTAAAAGGTTTTCAATATGCGGCGAGATGTCAGACAATCTGGCGCGCTTTTTGCTTTAAAAATAAACATAGTAAAAGGTGTCTTATACCAGGCATGTTTATTACACTTAATCATATCTATTTATTTTAGAAAGGAGAAAGAGATGGATAGTAATGGGGGCAGAAAGGAACTAAAGAAAAGTCTGAGTACAAAAGACGTTCTTGCTCTGGCATTCGGTACTATGATCGGATGGGGCTGGATAATGCTGGCCGGTGCGTGGGTAGGCAACGGCGGTACGATCGGAGCGATCCTGGCATTTGCACTTGGAGGAGTCATGGCGGTATTCGTCGGACTCACATATGCGGAACTTACGCCGGCACTTCCTTTAGCAGGCGGCGAACTCGTATTTTCATACAGAACGATGGGATATAATGCATCCTGGTTCACAGGCTGGATGATCACGCTGGCATACATAGGAGTAGCGGCATGGGAAGGACCGGCTCTCTCAAATGCACTTGGTTTTCTGTTCGGCGAGCTGATTCCGGAAATGGGACAGCTTTATGAGATCCAGGGCTCGCAGGTTACCGGCAGATTCCTTCTGATAGGATGCGTCGGCGCTGTTATAATGACAGTACTGAACTACAGAGGTGTGAAAGCTTCTGCGATTTTCCAGACAACAGCAACAATAGCAATGGCTATAGGCGGTGTGGCATTCTTTGTATGCGGCACAGCAACAGGTGATCTCGAAAACCTCAAACCTCTGTTTACAGATGGGCAGGGTCTGGTAGCGGTTATTTTGGCAGTACCTGCAATGTTCGTAGGTTTTGACGTTATCCCTCAGGCTGCCGAGGAAATGAACATCCCGCTTGGCAAGATCGGAAAAGTTATGATCATCGCTATAGTTATGGCAGCGACATGGTATATCATCATGATCCTGGGTACTGCGATCTCAACACCTGGAGATGTGCTTGCAGGATACAATGCAGATCCTAATGCAGTTCCTGTAGCAAACTGTTTCGCATATGCGATGGGAAGTCCTGTATTCGGCAAGCTGATGATAATCGCTGCAATGTGTGGAATACTTACATCATGGAACGGATTCATCATAGGAGCATCCAGAGTTATCTTCTCAATGGCAAGAGCTCATATGCTTCCTAAGATTTTTGAAAGAGTTCACCCTAAGTATGGTTCACCGACAGCCGCAATATTACTCGTAGGTGTAGTAACTATACTGTCGCCGCTTCTCGGAAAGAGCGCACTCAGCTGGTTCGTAAATGCTGCAGCATTCGGGACAGTAGTAGCATACTTCATGGTTTCACTTTCATATCTGCTTCTCAGAAAGAAAGAACCGGAACTGGAAAGACCGTTCAAGATCAGAAAAGCAGGTATCCTCGTCGGCCTTATAGCTGTTATGGTAGTTCTGTTCATGGTATCACTGTACCTGCCGATTTACAGCCCGACGCCGCTGCAGCCGATAGAATGGTGCCTCGTAGGAGGATGGCTCGTACTTGGTGTTATCCTGTTCGTAGCAAATAAACTCGGCGCAAACGGAAAGGTAAGCAAAGAACAAATCGAATACCAGATGTTCGGAAACAAATACAAGAGATTCTAGGAATGTATGGGATATCGAAAAAAGCTAGAAATTAACGGGTATGCGAAGGATGGATGCAAATCAGATCACAGAAAAGTATAGCCCGATATAGCTCAGGTGAAAATACCGGTATGCGGATAATAACGTATGCCGGTTTCCGCTTTTTTGGATCAAGAGTAAAACTTCATTCGGGATCGTCCTGCAAAACAGGAACCGGAGCAGTTCTGCAATTCTGTAATCCAGCTGTCTTGAACAGAATCGTTGCCTTTTGCCCTTGTATATGTTAATATTGACTGAGAATATTTATTGATTCTTTGTTATACAAGGAGATTTATGAAATGCAGCAGAATATGATAGATCAGAATATAATAATAACAGAGCCCAGCAGAAACCTCAGAGCACTGGGACGCAATGCGCTTACAGGCAAATGGAAGATAGCGATAATGGCGTCAGCCGTATGTACACTGTGCCTTTCAGTACCGCCTGCGATACTCGATGAACTGTTCGGTGTGAACGTCGCTGATATCTACTATGAGACATTTGCCGGCGGATACTACAATTACACCTCGATGTATGACAGCATGCCTGCCTATTCATTGCTGAGCAGCATCTATCTGCTTCTTGTGACCGGCTCGTTCACGCTCGGACTTACGATTTTTTTCCTGGCGCTCTTCAGAAAACACGAAGTGGGCGTCATTGACGTGTTTCTCGGCTTTGAGCGTTTTGGAAAAGCTCTCGGTCTCTTCCTGTTCCAGAACCTGTTCATAATGTTATGGACGATGCTCTTCATAGTGCCGGGGATAATCGCAGCTATAAGATACAGTCAGGCTTTTTATGTACTTGTCGATGACCCTGAAAAGAGCATCAGAGAGTGTATGAACGAAAGTAAACGCATGATGAGGGGAAATAAGGCAAAGTTCTTCTGTCTGACACTGTCATTCATAGGATGGATCATCCTTTCGGGCATACCGGCATGGATACTGGGATCAGTGGCGGGTATAATCGGTCTTCCTGTATTTGCTCAGGCGATCGTATCAATAGTGGGTTCGCTGTTCATGGTTCCTGTGGTCGCATATATGAATTCAACATTTGCAGGATTTTACGAGATACTGGCAGGCCATCTTATTAAAGAGACAGAGCCGGCTCCTGTAGAACCTGAGGCAGTGCCTTTTGCAGAAGAACAGCATCATTACGAAGAAATAGCAGTGGGAAAAGCAGCCTGCGGTCAGGGGGCTGATACAGCAGATGCTGCGGCTCATTCTACGCAGCAGCCTCAGATGAATCAGCAGCCTCATACAGCAGTTTCAGGCGCGGCTGCATACAATGAAGTGCAGCGTGAAGGAAACAGCGGATACAAAGTCGATGTTTCATCGATCTTCACGGAAAAAGAAAATCAGAGCGCACAGGGCGCGTCAGGTGTGCCGGCTGATGAAGATCACAGAGGCATTGATATCAGGTAATGCAGTAAATGCTGAAGCTTCGGAATATATCCGGAGGATATATTCCTGCGCTATTATAACAAAAGCAGCTTCGCCGCATATTTCACATGAAAATATGTAGCGAAGCTGCTTTTGTTATTCAAATTATCATTATTTTTTTATGAAAGCGTCTTTCAGCCAGGAGTCTGAAGCCAGTTCCGGTCGTATATGATATTCAGAATCAGCCGGCACTGCGTG
>CAKQIZ010000110.1 GCA_934247125.1 uncultured Clostridia bacterium | reverse complement strand
TTTGCTGTATAATATGTTTCATAGAGATCATTCCTTTCGTGTATGTTTTTGGAAAATCTATTTTACCATTAAGGAATTGATCTCTGTTTTATTTTTTTGAAACTCCTCAATTATTTTACACTATCGTAAACCGGTCTATAGTGAAGTTAGTAATAGGTAACTGCGTTAAATAGATAACCGCGTGCGTTAATGGTGGATCAGCGTGGGGCAGGTGGGGTCTGGCGAGACTGCTTTTTCGTACCAAAATGGAGGTTCCCGTTTCCGGATCTTGGTAATTTTTCCTTACGGGATCGGTTTCTGCGGCTTGTTTTTATACTAAAAAGCTGCAGCCGAGGGTTTGATTTTGGTATTTTATCGCTGCTGGCAGGGGGTGAATTTACCAGGATTCTCGTTGCGTATGGGCGATTTTGGTATATTTTTGAGAAGAAATCGGCGCTCTTAATGATAAAAAATACCAGGAATGGCGATCGTCGAGCTGGTTTTTGGTAATGCTGTCGGCCGGCATCAGTCTAGAAAAAAGCTGCGCACCGCGGGCTCGTCCATAGTGGTGAAGTCTACCGGTTCGCAGGCGCCGTTGAACACGGAGCACATGTGAGTGCCCATACGCTTTGAGATGAAGCGCCCGGAAATGGCGGGGCCGTATACGTCGGTTTTCGTTATATCGCCGGACAGTCCGGTGCCGAGGTATTTGAGGTAGGCTTCTTTGCGCGTCCATATCGTGTAAAAGGTCAGCGCGCGGCTTTCCGCAGGAGCGATGGGGATGCTGCGCGATGGGAGCTCACCGGTGGGCAGGTCTTTACCGGGTGTAGTGCTGCCCGCACTCGTTAGACTTTCCTCCGACGCGATGCATTGATCCAGCGCATCACGTTCGTTTTGCGAAAAGGCTATAGACGATATCTGATAGGGAGGATCTGCGATCAGCTCGACGTCGCATCCGGTCTCATCGAGCGTCGAGAAGGCGGCGAGGACCGCGCCGTCTGTATGCGAACAGCTGAAACGGACAGGAAGTCCGGGAGCGTACGGCTTGCCGGCAGGCGTTCTTTCGAATCGCAGTCCATCTGCCGGGATATCGCAGCGCGATCTCAGATACATGATGACGAGCAGAGTCGCGTACAGCGATGATTTGCGATCCGAGTCGCGATGTAACCTTTTGATGCTTTCTGCGCGGCACTGCGATACGAAGCTCATCATACCCTGATCTTCAGCAGTAAAGTTTTCTGAAATCGGCAGATATATGACGTCCACGATTAGCCTCCTTTCATTCTGAAAATGCTGCGGGTGCTCCACCTGACCGTGTATATACACACGTCGCAGAGCAGATACGTGCAGCTTTGCAGATCAAATTAACTGAAAAAAAGCAGAAGTTACTTTGCTATCTAAATGATTGACAAAGTTTTCTGCAGCGTGTATACTTTCTGAGTTAGCAACTGCTAACCAAAATAAATAATATACTAAACAAAGATTGGAGTCAATAAGATCGAGATTTAAAGGCGCCAGTCTTAAATTTACCGGTGGTGTTAGTCAGCACTAATCGAGTTGCTCCGAACTAACAGCGACGATCCGGGAAAAGAGAGAAAAGAGATCAGATCGACAGGAGGAGAGAATGAGTCTGAAAGAAAAACTCAGGGATGTCTGGGAATCCGTACTTGGTACGAGCGACTTCTCGGATAACGACAACATCATGGATATCGGAGGTAATTCGCTGATGATCTACAAGATAAGTGCAATGTCAAAAGAAAAATATGCAGTAGAGCTGTCACCGATGGATCTGATGATGTATCCGAATATAAACATGCTGTGCGAAAAGCTGCAGAGCGAGGAAACACCTGAAAAAAACGGCGGCAGCAGCGTGCTGGCAAAGAGAAGATCAAGAAGGAATACGATGTGAGGGAAAAAAGATGAGCAGAGAAATTATCAGATTTGAAAATGTCAAAAAGGAGTATACCGTTGGAACTCTCAGCACCCGGGTGCTCAACGGAGTGGATTTTACCGTAGATGAGGGTGAGCTCGCTGTCATAGTCGGCACGAGCGGAGCGGGAAAGAGTACGATATTGAATATCATAGGCGGTATGGATACGCCGACATCAGGAAAAGTCGTGGTGGACGGAGATGATATCTCGGGATACAAAGAAGCGCAGCTGACGGAATATCGTGCAGGCAAGATCGGCTTCGTGTTCCAGTTCTACAATCTGATACCGAACCTGAATGTAGTTGAAAACGTGGATTTCGGAATCGAAGTGAAGAAAGACACGTTCGATTCGACGGAAGTCCTCAGGAAAGTGAAGATGGACAAGCGACTCAAGGCTTTCCCGTCGACGCTTTCAGGTGGCGAGCAGCAGAGAGTGGCGATCGCCAGAGCCATAGCGAAGAAGCCGAGGATCCTGCTCTGCGACGAGCCTACAGGTGCGCTAGATTACGAAAACAGCAAACAGGTGCTCGAGATAATCGAAAGCCTCAACAGAGACCTGGGCATGACGGTAGTTCTCGTAACACACAACGACGCGCTTTGCCCGATGGCGGACAAGGTGATCACCGTTCATGACGGCAGGATCAAGAGCGTGGCGGAAAATCAGGTGAAAATATCTGTGACAGAGTTGGAGTGGTGATAGACAGTGAAAAAGATATACAAGAAATCATTAAGAGATTTGCTGAAAAACAAGCTGCAGTATATTTCAGTATTTATCGTTATCCTGCTTGGAACGGCACTGTTCCTCGGATTTTCGACGACGTCGTCATTTATGGACAACTACCTGAGTACTTACTGCAAAGACTATAACATGCCGGATCTCTGGGTGTACTACTCGGGAATAACGAAAGATCAGGCGGATGAGATCCTCGATATCGACGATGTCGAGAAGATCGAAGCGAGATACACGTATGACGTCAGCGTAAATTACGACGACGGGCATCAGTCCAAGCTGACGCTCACGAGCTATGACGAGGATTCGAAGATAACAGAACCGTACGTGTGCAAGGGCAGACTGCCTGAGAACGACTACGAGATGACCGTGGACAGAGAGTATGCGGAAGCTAACGATATCTCGATCGGCGACGAACTGACGGTGAGCCTTGAAGGCTGCGACATCGACATGGAAGTCGTGGGAACAGTGGAAAGCGTGGAGCACATGCTCAAGCTGGCAAACTCGCTTTCGGACATACCGGATCATGAGGCATACGGTATAGGGTATTTTTACACGGACACTATTAAGGCCGAGTTCGGCGCGCAGCCTGACTACAATCAGGTCATCGTGACGGCCGACAAGGATGCAGACGTTTATGAGCTGTCGAACGAGATAAAAGACAAGACTGAAGACTATGGCTACATAAATGCGGCAAACAGGCAGATGAACACAGGTTATGCGTCGTTCAGCGCCAATGTGGATCAGAACAAGAGATTCGGGTTCATATGCCCGGTGATCTTCTTCCTGATCGCAGCGATGATACTTTTCATAACGATAAGCAATCTCATCAATACTCAGAGAACGCAGATCGGAGTCATGAAGGCGCTTGGATATAAGAAGAGCATGATCGTGAAGCACTATATGGTCAACTCCATCGCTGTCAGCATACTCGGCACGGTGGTGGGCGGCATCATCGGAAATATCGTGATGCCGAGGATACTGGTAGCTGCGCTGCTCAGACAGCTTGACGTTCCTGAGGTGACTTTCGGATTCCATTATCTGAACATAATACCGGCTGCACTGCTGATGTCGGCGATCGCTGCAGTGGCTACACTGCTTTCATGCAGGAAGCCGCTCAAGGAAGGTCCTGCATCTGCGATGAGACCTAAGAGCCCGAAGGCGGATCATAAGATCCTGATGGAGAGGATCCCGGGCCTCTGGTCATCTATGAAGACAGATTCGAAGATGGCGATGAGAAACATCTTCTCGAACAAGAAGAGGACGATCCTCAGCATACTCGGGATAACAGGAAGCATGATGCTGATCGTCGTTGGATTCGGCCTCAAGGATTCATGCAACGAGCTGCTGAAGATCCAGTACAAGGATATCCTGATCTCGGATGTTGAGGTCAGCTTCAACTATGCGGTCAGAAATGACAGCGGCATGTACGACTACACTGATGTAAAAGACATAGAGCTTCCTGAGGGAA
>CAKQIZ010000109.1 GCA_934247125.1 uncultured Clostridia bacterium | reverse complement strand
TACGCAGCATCCGCGATCGCATCGAGCGTTTTGCGGGAGATATGCGGCTGATCGGCGACCATGAACATGAAATAGTCGCTGTCGTCAAAGCCGATATCGTGCAAAGTCTGCAAAGCCGCACGTATGCTGAAGCTTGTTCCAAGATGGCTGAGCGGGCTGTATACAGTGTGTACACCGGGATATGCAGATGCATATCCCAGTATCTCATCGTAGCGTGAGACGACGGTCAGCGTGCAGTCATCACGGTCCGATGCCATTTCGATCAGACGGTCGAGCCCGTGGCGGTACAGCGGCAGTCCTTCATATACCCACAGCAGCTTGTTGCTGCCAAAACGGCGGGAGGAACCCGCCGCGAGATAAATGATGTGTATCTTCATAACAGTTCACCTGATCACTGTTTTCCGAACAGGATCTTTTCAGGGGTGACAGGGAGTGTGCGGTGCCATACTCCGGTCGCGCGGTATATCGCGTGGACGATCGCAGGCGATGGAGTGTTGATGACTATCTCACCGATACTCTTGGCGCCGAACGGGCCTGTAGGCTCATAGCTGCTTTCGAATTCCACCCGGAGCTTTCCCATATCGAGTCTTGTAGGCAGCTTGTACTGCATGAACGAATCCTCGATGATACGGCCGGTGTCATCGTATGTGACGTCTTCATAGAGCGCCATCCCTATGCCCTGGACGAGGCCGCCTTCGGTCTGGATCCGTGCGAGATTGGGATTTATCGGCGTGCCACAGTCGACGACTGATGTGTAGTCGAGTATCTCGACGCTGCCCGTTTCGGGATCGAGCTCGATCTCTGCCATACCCACCATGAAAGGCGGAGGCGATACAGGGCTCGAATGTGTTGCCGTGGCTCTGACTGCGATTTCGTTGTTGCACTGCGCTTTGTACGAAAGATCCCGCAGCGTTACAATGCTGCCGTCAGAAAGGCATTTCAGAGTACTGCCGCAGAACTCGATCTCGTCAGGTGGGCAAGAAAGCATTTCGCCGGCTATCTCGCAGAGCTGGTTTTTCAGTTTGTCGCATGCCAGCATCACGGCTTTTCCTGTGACGTAAGTCGTGGATGATGCATATGACCCGGAGTCATAAGGTGAAGAGTCGGTATCGACCGGCGCCACGAAGACATCGTCGATATCGCAGTCCATGCATTCCGCGACCATCTGGGAAAGAATCGTGTCGCAGCCTGTGCCCATGTCGGCGGCGCCTATGGCAAGCGTGTAGCATCCGTCGTCGCCGAGAGTCACTGTCGCGGAGCCGACGTCCACGTTGGATATGGAGCTGCCCTGCATAGCCATTGCTACTCCTGCAGTCCTGATCTTTCCGTCCGGCATCGTGCGCACCTGCGACTTTGCATCCCAGTCAAAAAGCTCGCTGCATCTTTCCATGCACCTGTCAAGTGCGCATGAGTTGGTTTTTTCTCCGTAATATGCAGGCATGACCATGCCTTCGCGCAGCATGTTCATTTCGCGCATCTTTACAGCATCTGTTCCGATGATCTCAGCAAGCTCGTTCACCGCCGACTCGACGGCGAATATGCCCTGGGTCGCGCCGTAACCTCTGTATGCGCCGGCCGCCTGCACATTTGTATATACGACGTCGTATGCAAAGCGGAACGCCTCGAGTGATCCCGTGTAAAGCGGGATCGACTTGTGGCCGCTGAGACCGACCGTCGTAGGGCCGTGCTCACTGTATGCTCCCGTGTTTGAGAGCGTGTAAACGTCCATCGCGCGGATCTTTCCGTCGCTGTTTGCGCCGATCTTCACCCTGACGTACATTTCGTGGCGTGGGCTCGCTGCGATCTGCGACTCTTTACGAGTGTAGATGATCATTGCCGGTTTGCCGGTCATATAGGTGACGAACGCAGGATAGACCTCGGACACTGCCGACTGCTTGGCTCCAAAGCCGCCGCCGATACGCGGCTTTTCGACTCTGATCCTGTTTTTCGGTATCCCGAGGGCATGTGAAAGTATCCTGCGCAGGTGGAAGATTATCTGGGTCGAGGCTGTCACGTGGAGCCTGCCGAAATGATCCATCCTCGTGTATGTCCTGAAAGTCTCCATCATCGCCTGATTGCAGGCTTTGGTGTGGTATGTCCTGTCTATCACGTGGTCGCAGTCTGCAAAGATGCTGTCCACGTCGCCGTCGGAGGTGGTTTCGGAAGCGCAGAGGTTCCTGATGTTGTCTGCGCCGACAGGGCATGGAGCGACCCAGTTGTCTTCGGGGTGCACGAGGATCCTGCTGTCCTTTGCCTTGAGCGGATCGAGGACCGGCTCGAGCACATCGTATTCAACTTTTATGAGTTTCATCGCGCGGTCGCAGCAGGCTTCGTTTTCTCCTGCGATTATAGCGACCGCATCGCCCACGAAGCGCACGCGTCTGTCGAGTATCAGCCTGTCGTAAGGGGACGGCTCGGGGAAGGTCTGCCCGGCCTGTGTGTATCTCGTCTGAGGAACGTCCTTGTATGTGAAGATGCATTCGATTCCGGGAACGTTCATCGCATTATCGGTGTTTATTTCTTCGATGATGGCGTGGGCGTGCGGGCTTCTCAGGATCTTGACCGTAAGGTAGTCGCGCGGCACGATGTCGTCGAGATATACTGGTTTGCCTGTGAGCAGCTGCATGGAGTCCTTTTTCCTGATGCCCCTGCCTACCGTCTTGAATCCGCTGTTCTCCATTTAAGCGTCCTCCTTTCCTGATTTTCCCGGTTTCTCTGATTTTCCGGAGATGTCATCGTCCGGTCGCGCGGCGCTGCTGCGTGCATCCAGGTATGCTCGGATGCCTCGGAGCTGTCCCTCGTATCCTGAGCAGCGGCACAGGTTGCCTGCGAGGAACGCGCGTATCTCATCGTCAGTCGGGTCGGGGATCTCGCGAAGGAGCGCGATCGTGTTCATCACGAACCCGGGATTGCAGAAGCCGCACTGATCGGCGCCCTGGTCGGCGATGAAGCCGATGAACCCGGCAGCTTCGTCCTGAAGCCCTTCGAGCGTTCTGATATCGTGTCCGTCTGCACGCGCGGCCGGTACAGAGCAGGAAAGCACGGGCTTTTCGTCCATGAATACCGTGCAAAGGCCGCAGTTCGAGGTCTCGCATCCGCGTTTCACGCTGAAGCAGCCGTGAACTCTGAGAAAATCGATCAGGAGCATGTCCGCATCTATGGTGTCTTTTATCTTCTTTCCGTTAAGTGTCATCGTTATCTGCACGGCTGTACCTCCTCGAGCTGATGTATCGCGCGTTTTACGAGTACTCTGCAGATCTGTCTGCGGTATTCTTCGCTGCCTCTGAGATTGCTGCCGAATGAAATCTTTTCGGCTGCATATCCTGCTGCCTCATCGGCGTCAGCCGGCAGCCCGCGAAGCAGTACGGCTCTGCCCGGACGTGCTCCTACAGCGCAGCGCAGAGAGCCGTCTGCAGGATCTTTGCATAAGGCGCACGTGAGGACAGGGAAATCAGTCGATATGTTTCGCTGAGAGAGGTAAGCGCAGCTGCCGCAGTCGTAAGGTATCGTGACGCTGAGCAGCAGATCTTTTTCCGAAGTCGGCATTTCAGCAAAGGTTTCGATGTCCACGATGCCGCGGTCGTAAAGCTCTGCTTTCGCATCGAGAGCCATGAACAGCGTCAGCACGTCTGAGAACCCGTATCGCCCCCAGAGACTGCCGCCGACTGTCGCGAGATTTCTGAACTGGACTCCGACGATATGACGGACGCTTTCTTTTACGGCTCCGCCGGTCAGAGCATCGAGCTCTGCGCTGAGTTCCAGATCGCGCAGCGTCACCATAGCGCCGATGCGCCAGCCGCTCTCTGTTTGTTCTATTTTATCGAGTCCCAGATCCTGAAGGTCTATGGCTGTATTCACTGCCTTGTCCTGCATTTTCAGCCACAGCATGCCGCCAATGACTGCATTTTTCTTACCGGTGCAGAGCCTGTAGGCTTCATCGAGGGTCCGGGGTCTTGCATATTCTCTGATTTTCAACACGATACACCTCCGAGCATTCTTTTTCAGGATATATTATAGCATAAGTCGAGAGGGTTTATTGAAGAAAGCGCGCTTTTATATTCCCATCTTTGACACTTGATTGACAAAAAAAGCTTGCTGCCCATTGGTATTACTGGGTCAGCAAGCTTTT
>CAKQIZ010000108.1 GCA_934247125.1 uncultured Clostridia bacterium | reverse complement strand
TTCCTTTACCTTCCTGCCGAAGCTCCCTACAGCGGTGCGGACTGCATTTGCAACAGTGTCATAGTCGCCGTTGACCGTAAACTGAAAAGAATAAACCATGGCATCTCTTCCTTCTTCCTATTTTCGTTATAGTAAAACAAACATCTGACAAGAACAAACTACGCATGTAGAATAGCGGCAGATTCTTACCATTTTCAGGGCTGGATTTACCATAAATTACATGCAGACATTGCAGGTGCAATCCGCTACAATGGCAGCGGAGGTGTACACGCATCAATCATAGAGATTACAAGACTGTGCGGGAGACTGCGTGGCGGGTGCTGGTCGAATGTGAGATAGCTGCGCTGCCGGTTGACCTGAACATCATCGTGGAGTGGTTCGGTGCGAAGGCCTATCCATATCAAGGAAATTGGAATCAGCTGCGGGCAATGGGACTGGAAGCAGCATCGCAGCGGACGGCGGGAATGGCGTTTTATCGGGGAGGAATCCCGTATATTCTGTATGACAGCGGGAATCCACCCGGGAAAATCCGCTTTACGATAGCCCACGAGCTGGGGCACATTGCGCTTGGACATCTGCTTCCGGGGGCGTATACCGTGCAAAACCGGGAACCGCAGGAAGCGGACAATCCACGGGAGCAGGCAGCAAACCAATTTGCCGTTGACCTGCTGGCTCCTGCCTGCGTGCTGTGGGGGATGGAGGTACATACAGCGCCGGAAATTGCGGCGGTCTGCGGCATCTCAGCGCAGGCGGCACAGTTCCGTGCCCAGCAGATGGAGCTGCTGTGCCGGAGAAATCAGTTTCTCTCCCACTCGCTGGAGCGGGTGGTGTACCGGCAGTTCCAGCCTTTCATCACGGGATGGGCAGAGCTTCTGTAAAATCCCATGATGCCTTCTCATCGTTCAGATACTCAGAAAGCATCAGCTGAATAATTTGCTGTTCTTTTGCAGTGGCCTTATCAAAGGCTGCTGCAAATTTTTGCGCTTTTGGAGATAAGACCACATAGGCCGGTTTTTCTTCCCAGCCCATGATAAAGCTTGTACTGACACACAGGGCATCAGCAATCGCTTTGATTTTAGACTGAGGTAGATCTCGTTCACCAGATTCAATTTTATTGACCGAACTTCTGGATTGATACCCTAATTTTCTTGCCAGTTCGTCTTGGGATATGCCAAGAGCCTTGCGTTGTGCTTTGATACGTTCACCGGTTGTCGTACTCATACAAACCTCCATGCAATTAGGGAATGTCTGGACCTTTCGTGAAATCTACTGGGATTTCTGCATCCGGGTTGGCACCGGAAAAGTCAATGGCAGAGCCATCATTGCTGAGAGCCGCTATGCGAACGGGCTTTATTTCTTCCTCGGCATCCAGGTACTCAGAGAGAGCCAGCCGAACCATCTGCTTTTCTTTTGCGGTGGCTTTGTCAAAGGCTGCGGCGATTTTTTGTGCTTCGTCGCTGAGTACCGAAGCAATGTGCACTCTGGAAGCGGCAGGTTGCTCCGTTTCGTCATCTATTAAATAGGATGCGGTTACGTCAAAGATTTTTGCAAGCTCTTTGATTTTTGATGTTGGGATTGCCTCAACGCGCCCACATTCCCATTTACTTACGGCGTTCACCTGAACACCTAACCGCTCCCCTAACTCGGTTTGCGTCAGACCGAGTTGCTTCCGATGGAAGCGGATTTTATCGCCAGTGGTCATTTGCAATTCTCCATTTCCTTTTATTATCTTGATAATAGCAAAGAAATATTCAAAAGTCAATAAAAATATCTTGACAAATAGAAAAAACAAATGTACAATGGGATTATCCTGAAAAGATGAATTTTAGAAAGGAGATAAAACCGTGAACAGCAATTTACTAAAAGGCGAAATCCGGGCAAATGCGATGACGCAAGATGACTTGGCTCGCAGGATTGGTGTCAGTTTGTCCAGATTTAATGCCAAACTGAACGGCACTGGTGGTGCTGAGTTCTCGCTTGGAGAAGTTCGTAGTATTAAATTTGTCCTTGGGCTTTCTGCGGAGCAGGTGGACTGTATTTTTTTTAAGCAGTAATTATCTTGAAAAGATGAATTACAAAGGGGGCGAAAGAAGATGACTACAGAAGAATATCTAAAGGCTGGGAAGTTTGCAGCGCTGATTGAGAAACCCAAAGCACTGATTCTTGCGCAAATACCGGACGAGACGGTGTATAAGACTACCAGCAGCATGGTAGCTGTTATCAAAGAAAATAACCTCTCACTGGAACAAGCGGACTTGCTGCTTGAAATCGTGAGAGGCCAGATTCACAAGATAGCGGTTATCAAATAATGATTTGCTGATTATTTGTCTGCAAATTGCAATAATGGGTCCTCAACCTCAATTACGGATGTATAGAACCCACTGTTTTTTAGCCCGCAGTTATTCGCTGAATCTATCCCTGGAATGTCATGCGGCACAGAGCTGAGGGTAAGCATCCCGTCTTTTAATGCAGAGAAAGCGTCCTCTGGAAATGCCTGACCGCAATTCGGGCACTCCAAGCGTTCCCGCTGGTTAAAGGTTTTAGGGGCTAACTGAAAAGAGCAGTTGCACCGGCAGCAGTCGATTTTTACCTTGAAAAGCATAAAATTACCTCGTTTTCTTGTTTTTGGAAATTATCATTCCATTGATTATGATAATCCAGAATCAGCGTAGATGCAACAGCGAATCGCTCAATTCGCCGGAACTGAAAAGATGAATTACTGAGAGGGGGCAGCACATGAACGTTATTCAAATTGTATCTCTCACCATGGGCAGCATCAGCCTTATTTTAGGCGTGATAACAGCGTTAGAAAATCATCGGGAGTGGCGGGCGGACAAAGAGTTTTGCGAATCTCTCCACGCGAAGAACCAAAGCGGGCTTTGCACGGAGACGGAAGCGGGAGACGGTCATGTTCCAACAGAACAAGAACTTGAACTGATGCAAGCGGGTCAATTTGAATTGGAAAAATGACCGTTTGTATGGTTGAAAGGGGGATCAGAGGAAATGAGAATATCGCGGAATTTTTCCCCGAAGGAGTTAAAGACCATCGAGGTTGACACAGAAAAGAAAATTTTCAGGGTCAACGGGGAGGACTTTGGGAAAGGTTGCAGCTATTTCATGATTTCATGTGATGCTGCTGACGGTTACAAGGTCAGACTTGAAGTTGATACCAAACTGGTTTTCACATCTCGTGAAGGAATGCACCGGGCGCTTTGAATCGGATGCCCGGTGCAAGGGTAATTGAAATCAAGTGGAAATCAAGGGAATGACCAATGAAAGCAAGTCTTTCACTACTCCTGCAAAGCGAGTGAAATATTCCTTTGGCTTGCTTTCCATGTATTCAATCCCTGCCTCAGTTAATGTGATATTTCCGAGAATATCTGATTTAATGAAGCCAAGATTTTTCAATTCTCGCAGACTAAGTTTAATATCTGCGGGATTCCACTTAGAAAATGCTTCGATTGCTACGAGTTTTGCATCGTCAAATTGTACTGCATTGTATTTCGCAGTTCCAAAACTTCTGCGGCGCAAATACTCAGAGTAAATGATGACAAATGCCTTTTCGGTGTCTTTTGTCACAGGTATCACCTCCCTTCAAGGTGATAGTACATCGATTCTATCAAAAAATCAACGCTGAAAAGGCGTTGACTGCTATTTAACCGTAACCCACGGTGATTCACCGTGAATCACCGCCTGAATCCGAATACGAATCCGAACTATAATCCGAATCCGAATACGAAACCGAAATAATAGCCCGCGCCGATTTGCTTTGCACTTCCACGCCAGTGGCTATCCTTCCACCCGACGGTGGAACGAAGCCCAGTATCATTTCGGGGGAATAAACTGGCGGAACAGGGAGGAAACGGCTGGAATCAGGCGAGGATGAAAGGAGCTAAAAACCATGACACCTGTGATGACTGCGGCTGACCTGGAAGATATGCCCCAGCATCAGAAAGATGCGCTTTGCGCCTGGGTGGTTGACATGACCAAGGCGGTATTTTCTCAGCCGGGGGTTGAGGAAGAATACCAGCGCTGGCTTGTTGGTTACCGGGCTAGGATAGCGAATAAGCAGGAAAGGAGGATAAACCCATGAAAGACGAAAACGGAGCCGCCCTGCTGGCACAGGACGACTCCAAGGCTAAAAACCATGCCTGTATTTTACAGGCTTTTGACGCGGCTG
>CAKQIZ010000107.1 GCA_934247125.1 uncultured Clostridia bacterium | reverse complement strand
ACTACCATGGCGCTGTTTATCGCGCCAACAGAAGTCCCGAAAGCCATGTGGATCCTGATCCTGAGTTTTTTCAGAGCCTTCCATACGCCGATTTCATAGGCGCCGCGGCTTCCGCCGCCGCTGAGTACAAGAGCGGTCTTTTTCATGAGTAAAATCTCCTTTGCGTGTCAGTGTCGTATGCCGATATTATATCGTATTATTGGCGGGCATGCCAGATTAATGTTGGTGTGAAGGCGGTGTCAAGATCAGTGTAACGAGCCGGTTCCCGGTACCAAAAAGAAATTCACAGCGCAGTTCTTTTGGTAAAATACACCCCCATAGAGGCATCAACAGAGAGGGGTAATACCAAAAACAAAAGCCGGCAACTGCATTTTTAGCATTTTTTCTTGCATAAATCCCTGTTTTTCATTAGTATTTTACCAAAAGTAATAATTTGAATCCTGATTATTGGTAAATGGCATTGCGGATCAAAGCGATTTTCATGTAAAATTGCTAAAACCACGTGGCAGGAAAGATGATTTTGGTAATCGTGTGCAACCCGCCGCAATCGGCCACGAATAACAGCAAACCACTGCACTTGCAGACAGCCACCGGCAAGGAGGACGCCATGAGTTTTGAAAATATAGTAAAAATAAAGGGCACACCGCTGAGCATCAGCGTGTATGCGGTAAAAGACAAACCGCTAAACATGCATGAGGCCGGGACGCTCGAGATCATATTCTGCCTGACAGGCACGCTAAAATTTGCATACGCATATGAAGAGTTCACTCTGAATGCCGGAGAATATGTGTCCGTCGATAGAGACGCATACTATCTTTACAGCGACGGATACAACATGTGCGTCTCGTTTTATGTTGATTTAAGGGCGTTTAAAGAGAAATATCCCAATATAGAACACCAGATGTTCGTGTGTGAAGGCTGCTCCGAAACTACGACAAAGTATATGGCGCCTTACCACGACCGTCTGCGCGGAAAACTGATAACACTGCTGAAGATCGTCCTGGACGGGAATCCTGCGGACAGCGCAGAACGCATAACAGCGGTCACAGAGTCGATAGTCGATCTGTTCATCGTTCATTTCAATATCGCCATCTATCATTACGGCAGGAACGAGATGCCTGAGGACGTGCTCGAAAGAGTGCAGCAGATATATGCGTATATCGGAACTCACTTCGAAAACAAGATAACGCTTGATGAACTGGCGGCACATCTCGGACTCAGCAGCAGTTATCTGTCTGAATTCATGCGCACGTTTTCCATAGGTTTCAGGCGCATGCTTGCATATATCAGGGCGAACAAATCCGAGTGGTATCTGATAAATACAGATCACACTATCGTTGAGATTTCAGAGCTCTGCGGGTTTTCGGACCCGCAGTACTACTACCGCGCATTCAAGGAATGGTACAAGTCCACGCCTAAACAGTTCAGGGAAAAATACGTGAAGCATCAGGCAGACAGTACGGTATACTACGAGCCCCATGTCGTCAGGAGCATCGTGGATGATCTCCTTGTAAAGCACTACATCACAATGTTCGAAAACTGATGTATGATGCACAAGCTTCGAATAGATGATGCATCACAGGTTACATAGAAATATTGTTGTTTCCGGCAAAAAAGGTCGAAAAACAACAACAAAACAACATTGAAGAAAAAGAACTTTCTGAATATTATAAACATGTAATGAGCACTGCGAAAAGAGCTCATTAGCGGAATCATTTTTATCAGGTTTTATTCAGGAGGTCTATCATGAGTGAAAGAAATCAGAATGGCGAAGCGCAGCTGAAACGAAGTCTGACTTTGCCGCTTATAATCATGTTCGGGCTGTCATATCTGGCGCCCACAGTAGTATTCAACTACTACGGACTGTTCACACCCAGCACGGGAGGCATGTATACACTGTCGATCTGTGCGACAGCAGTCGTAATGCTGTTCACAGCATACAGCTATACCCAGATGGTAAAAGCTTATCCGTCAGCAGGTTCGGCCTACACGTACATAAGCAAATCCGTGCAGCCGCACGTGGGGTTCCTGTCAGGCTGGGCTATGCTCGTCGACTATCTGCTGCTGCCGATGATCTGCTATCTGCTGCTGGGCGTTTACATCAATGAGTATTTCCCTATGATCCCTGTATGGGCGATCGTTATCGTCATCGCAGTGATCGGAATGATCATCAATATCGTCGGAATAAAGACCGCAAGCATCATAGAAACGATCTGCACATGTGCAGCGATCGGGTTCACGATCCTCTTCATCGCATGCATCGTGAGATACGTTACGAATGGAGGAGGATCAGGCACGCTGTTCGATCCTACAGCATTTTACAATCCTGAGAATTTCCAGATAAAGGGCACGCTTGCCGCATCAGCAGTTCTCTGCGCATCATTCGTCGGATTCGACGCCGTAACTACCCTTGCAGAAGAAGCAAAGGATCCGCAGAAGGTTATGGGCAAAGCTATCATGGGAGTAGTTATCGGTGCAGGAGTCATCTTTGCTATCGTCGCATACTTCTCACAGATCGCATGGCCTGAAGCTTATGCGAACATCGAGGATCCTGACACAGGAATATTCGAGCTGTTCCCTCACATCGGAATGAGCTGGCTCGGAACTGTATTCTTTATCGTTGACAACTGCGGAAGCTTCGTATGCGCACTCGCGGGAATGGGCGCGGTTTCACGTATACTCTACGGGATGGGACGCGACAACATCCTGCCTAAGAAATTCTTCGGAAAAGTTTCTCCTAAGTTCCAGACTCCTGTGAACAATATCGTGCTGACTACACTGATCGCTCTGACAGCGCTGTTCTATCAGGAGAACGTAATGGGCGCAGCATCGCTCGTATCGTTCGGAGCCGTATGCGGATTCTTCATGGTCAACTTCTCCGTTATCGGACATTATATCATCAGAGGCAAGGAAAGAGGCGCAGGTGCTATGATCAGGCATCTCATCATCCCGGCAATGGGAATGCTGAGCCTGCTGATAGTATTCTACTTCATCGAAACACCGGCAAAGATCCTGGGAGGCATCTGGATCGCAGTAGGTATAATCTACCTGGCTGTAAAGACAAAAGGCTTCAGAGAGCTGCCGCCTGAAATGAAGATTGACGAATAATGTGACATAGCGGAGGAAAACAGAAATGACTACGATAATAAAAAATGCCGATATATATACTTCCGATGAAAAAAATCCCAGAGCGAACTGCATAGTTTTCAGTGGAAAAAAAATAGATTTCGTCGGTGACGAGGCAGATCTGGATATGGAAAAATATGCAGATGCCGATATCCGTGACATCGGAGGGAAATGCCTGATGCCCGGTTTTATAGACAGCCATGTGCATCCCGGGTGGATAACAAAGAGTCTGTGGCACGTGAGACTGCCGTGGACTGAGGACGTCGATGAGCTGCTGGCGTTCGTGAAGAAGTTCGGAGAAGAACATCCGAGATCGGAATACCCGTTCATTTATTTTGAGTATTACCCGACGTCGATGTTCGACGAGCATGGCCCGACGAAAGAGCTGCTGGACACAGCCATCAGCGACAGACCTGTGCTCTGTCAGGATTTCGGGGAGCATCTGTGCTGGATAAACACGAAGATGCTGGAGCTCCTTGGAGTGGATAAAAACACGCCCGACCCTGGGCCGCTCGAGACATTCGCAAGAGACGAAGACGGCAGCCCGACAGGCTGGGTAAGGGAAATGGCATGGATGAAGTTTGCCGACAACATGTTCAGCGCTCTCGACTGGGTGCCGCCGGAAATGATAACACCTGATACGATCAAAGAGTTCTTTGATTTCATGGAAGACAGCGGCATCACGGCGATGGCAGACGGATTCATAGAAAACGACGATCAGATCAGATCCATATACGAGCTCGACAAAGCAGGGAAACTCAACGCATACTACGACGGCATGGTGAGATTCTGGAGTTATGAGGATCTGCCGGAAAAGATAGCCAAACTGAGAGAATACCAGCAGCTTTACACGACAGACCATATAAAAGTCAACACGATGAAGCTGTTCCTCGACGGGACCAATGAAAGCGGCAACTCTGCATCTTTGCATGAGCATATCAACGATCCCGGCAACTACGGCGAGATCATGATGGAGACCGGCGAGCTGACGAAGTGCCTCCTGCTCTGCAACAAAGAAGGTCTGGATCTGCACATCCACATGGTGGGAGACAGAGCGTTCAGGGTAGGCTGTGATGCTGTCGAAGCTGCAAAGGCGCAGGCTGCGGCAGCCGGAGAACCATGGATCTGCCAGCCGGTATTCGCGCACTGCGAGGTTGTCGATCCGTCAGATATGGGACGTCCGGCAGAGCTCGGCATCGACATCAACTGGTCGTGCCACTGGTCGGGAGGATATTTCGGCGAAGAAGCAATGAACTACTACACTGAGGAAAAGTGGAGAAGGATGTATCAGTTCAATCCGATGATCGAGAGCGGTGCGATGCTTGCATTTTCAAGCGACGTCGTGACGGGCTACGAGATGCACAGAGCATATCCGTTCTTCGGTATCCAGGTCGCAGCGACGAGAGTCGATCCTGAGTTCCCGCTCGATCCTGACAAGTACCCTGGATCAGTCAGACCTGACGAATCGGCGAAGCTGAGCCTGCCGGTCCTGTTCAAAGGCTACACGATAAACAGCGCAAAGCAGATCCACTGGGAAAATATAATGGGATCGCTTGAAAAGGGAAAGCTCGCAAACATGATAATCACAGACAGAGACATGTTCAAAACACCGCCAGGCGAGATAAAGGACATCGTGACGGAAACCGTGATATTTGACGGAAAGGT
>CAKQIZ010000106.1 GCA_934247125.1 uncultured Clostridia bacterium | reverse complement strand
AAAAAAGCCTTATCATTTGTTAATACATACTTAATACTTTCCCTGATTTTTTGTTAATATTTTTTCTTTTATAATAGCCACTGTAACGAAAGAGGTGACTATTATGAAAAATGTTCTCGAATATCTGGAGGCGGCTGCCGCCGGATTTCCAGAAAAAACAGGGTTCACAGATCCTGATCGGGATGCGGCATTCGTGCAGGTCATGGACCGCTCCAGAAAGGCAGCGAGTTCCATGAAAGATATACCTGCAAACAGCCCTGTTGCCATCGTCATCGACCGAAGCGTCAGATGCATAGAAGCGATGTTCGCAGCAGTTTACGCAGGCTGTTTCTACACCGTGATCGACGTCCACTCACCGGTATCGCGTATAAGCGATATTTTCAGCACACTCAGACCGGTCGCCGTGATGACCGACAGCAGCTGCCTGTCACTGACCGGTGAGATCCTCGAAGGATGCAGCATGCAGGATCTTGCCGTGATCATTTACGAAGATGCCGTCAGCTGTCCTGAAGATACAGAGTTTATCAGCAGCGTCAGGACTTCGATGATCGATACCGACCCGCTGTACGTGCTGTTCACGAGCGGGTCGTCGGGAAAGCCCAAAGGCACCGTCGTCTCCCACCGCAGTGTGATCAGCTACACGGAATGGGTCTCGGCAGAATTCGGATTCAATGAAACTACGATATTCGGTTCGCAGACGCCGCTGTACTTTTCCATGTCTGTAACAGACCTGTTCTCGACGATCAGATGCGGATGCACATACAACATCATACCCAAAAAGCTGTTTTCTTTCCCGGTCGATCTGATCTCATACATGAACGAACGGAAAATCAATACGATCTACTGGGTGCCTTCCGCGCTGGCCATCGCTCCAAACTGGGATCTGTTCGGATACAGCAAGCCCGAACACCTCGAGAAAGTGCTCTTTGCAGGAGAAGTGATGCCGGTCAGAAACCTCAACTACTGGAGAGCGCACCTGCCGGACTGCCTGTATGCTAATCTTTTCGGCCCCACTGAAACGACGGACATATGCACGTTTTACAAGGTCGACCGCGATTTCAGAGACGACGAGGCGCTCCCTATCGGCCGTGAATGCGACAACTGCGATGTTTTCCTGCTGACAGAAGACGGCAGGCTCGCTTCAGAGGGCGAAGAAGGCGAACTGATCGTGCGCGGCTCTTTCCTCGCAAGCGGATACTACAGCGAACCGGAAAAAACTGCTGCAGCCTTTCCGCAGAATCCGCTCAACCAGAGCTACCCCGAACGTGTCTACCGCACCGGGGATCTGGCCAGGATGAACGACAGAGGAGAATACATATACATATGCAGGAAGGATTTTCAGATCAAGCGCATGGGATTCAGGATCGAGCCCGGCGAGATCGAGACGGCGGCAAATGCGGTAGCCGGCATAAAATCATCGGCAGTGATATACGATGACAAAAGCCAGCGCATACTGCTGATATATGAAGGGGCCCTGAAGGATACCGATGCTGTCCGCGGACTGCTCAGTAAAAAGCTCCCTGCATACATGCGGCCGGACGAAGTCATCAGGATCCGCTCGATGCCATACAATGCGAACGGCAAGACCGACCGCGCAAAGCTCAGATCACTGTACGCCGGAAGCTGATACCCGGCCAGGGCACAAAACGAAAGGAACAAAGGTGAAACCAATGAATGAATTACTCGAAATACTCCATGAGGTCAACCCCGCAGCTGAATTCAAAGGCAGGACAGACCTCGTCGACTCAGGCGACCTCGACTCGATGAGCATCGTGATGCTCGTTTCCGAACTCAATAACGAATTCGACATAACCATCCGCGTGACCGACATCACACCGGAAAACTTCAATTCCACCGAAAACATCATGAAGCTGATACACAGACTTCAGTCAGAAGACTAGCCGCAAACACAGCAGACGCAAAGGAGACCTGATCCATGAGCTATACGACGATAACATTCCTTATCTTTCTGCCGGCGGCGGGACTGCTCTACTACATCGTGCCGAAACGCATCCAGTGGACAGTCCTTCTTGCCGCATCGCTGGTGTTTTACATACTGACATGCGGCAAAATGACCGTGTTCCTGCTGGCCGCCACTGCAGTCATCTATGCAGCGGGACTGGCCCTCGGACGCCTGGACCGCAGCTTTGACCGCAGCGGGAAAGAACTTGACCGCGCAGCGAAAAAAGAACTGAAAAAGAAAACCGACTCAAAAAAGAGAGCCGCTGTCCTCGTATCGGTGATACTCATGGTACTGATGATCTTCTGCACGAAATATTTCAATTTCTTCGGAGATATCATAAACAGCATCACGAATGCGATCGCGCATTCAAGGCCTGTCCCGGCGCTGCAGATCCTGATGCCGCTCGGCATCTCTTACTACACGCTGATGGGCATCAGCTATATCGTCGACGTGTACAGGAAGACCGTGAAACCGGAGAAAAATCCGCTGATGCTGATGCTCTTCCTCTGCTACTTCCCGCATATCGTCGAGGGTCCGTTCGACCGCTATGACTCACTCTGCAGTCAGCTGAGAGCGCCGCATCACATAGACTATCAAAGGATCAAAAACAGCGGGATACGTCTCGTCTGGGGATTTTTCAAGAAACTCGTCATCGCTGACAGAGCCGGACTGATAGTCAGCACCGTTTTCGCCGAGCCCGGCACATACAGCGGCTCGGTTCAGCTCCTCGCGGTGATCCTCTACACGCTGCAGATCTACGCAGAATTCTCCGGATGCATGGACATCGTCTGCGGAGCATCGGGCATGTTCGGCATCGATATCGCAGAAAATTTCAGACGTCCGTTTTTCTCACGCTCCATAAGCGAGTTCTGGCGCAGGTGGCACATCACCCTCGGCGAATGGCTCAAAGACTACGTGTTCTACCCTGTCAGCCTCTCCGGTCATTTCAGGAAAATAAACACCTTCGTGAAAAAGCACGTTTCCTCCGGGCACCTGACAGCCCTGATACCGGGCGCATACGCACTTTTCTTCGTGTGGTTCTGCAACGGGCTGTGGCACGGGGCGAGTGTTAAATACATCGTGTACGGACTTTACTACTATGTGCTGATGATGCTGGGACAGGCTCTCAGGCCGTTCACCGGCATGCTCATGCAAAGGCTGCACGTTCCGGCAGGCTCACGCGCATGGCACGTCTTCGAGATGCTGCGCACATGCGCTATAGTCTGCTTCGGGATGCTGATATTCCGCGCATCCGGCCTCAGTCAGGCTGCGTCGATGTTCTGCAGTATCTTCACGAACTTCGGCATCTCGCAGCTGGCAGACGGAACGCTGCTGTTCAAGGGCGTGACCTCTGCCGACTACATACTGCTCATGGCAGCAGCCGCACTGCTCCTTTGCATATCGATAATACAGGAAAAAGGCATATCCGTGCGAGAGACGATCGGAAAACAGTGTCTTCCTGTACGCTGGACGCTGTACTTCACCCTGATCTTCTCCGTGATCATCCTGGGAGCCTACGGCGGCAGCTTTGCAAATACTACATTCATTTATGGTGAATTCTGATCGCGCAGCGAACCTGAAAGTAAAAAAGGAGATGTGGATCAAATGAACAAAATAAGCATAAAAGACATATCCAGGTCACTGATATTCATGATGGTGTTCGCGCTGATATTCGTCTTTCTGGCAAGGGGCTTCGCAGTCGGTTCTTCATCCAGCGAGGACGGGATGGAATCAAGGATAACCACCGCGTACAGAGGCGAAGCCAGGAATTCGCTCGACGTCGTCTTCACTGGCAACAGCGATGTATACCGGGGCGTGTCGCCCGTCGATCTTTACGATAAAACGGGGATAACCTCTGCAGTTTCGGGAAGGCCTAACAACAGCCCGGCGATGATCGCCAAGGATATAGAGGATATGCTCAGGTACCAGGATCCAAAGGTGATCGTGCTCGAAACGGACTGTCTGTTTTCAGGAAAGAATCCGTCTTTTGTAAAGAAGCCGGCTGCCGCGCCGTCGCCGTCGCATTTTGCAAAGCTCAGAAGTGTCGTTCGGGAAGCTGACAGTGCGATCATCTCGGGGATAAATTTCTACTTCCCGCTCATCAAATATCATGACCGCTGGAAAAAACTGAAGCTGTCGAACTTCATCAGTCAACCGTCCAGATTTTACGCTTTTTCAAACAAAGGCATGGCATATTCTGGCAAGGTCAAACCGTATACCGGCGATCCGAACTACATGGAGAGCAGCAGCGGTGCAGTCAAGACCTTGTCCGCAGAAAACGCTGCCGCATTCAAAAAGATATATGAGACATGCAGACAGAAAAACATCCGGCTCGTCCTCATGACCGTGCCTTCTGCGAACAGCTGGGACCTTTCCAAATCAAATGCCGTGCAGAAGCTGGCTGACGAATACGGACTGACGTACTACGACTACAACCGCACCTGCCCTGCCGGCTTCGACTGGTCGCGGGACAGCAAGGACGGCGGCAACCATCTAAATTATTCCGGCGCACTCAAGGTGACATCGGACTTCGGCGACAAGCTGCAGAACGACCTTGACATGCCGGCGAGCAAGCTCACGCCAAAGCTGCGGCAGAAATGGGAAAAAGATTACGAGCACTTCCATACCACGATCGCCGGGCCTGCTGCAAAGACTGCCGGGAAGTAGGGGGAAAGTCTCAAGATTCCTGCAAGGAATTTTTTCAAAAAATATTGACAATATCAAAAATTCCGTTATACTAACGACAAGGAGCGGCCGATGGAATGCGGCTGCTTGTCACTTTAGACATAGGGAATTGAGAACCGAAAGAGAATACATCTTGTAAGCTCATCG
>CAKQIZ010000105.1 GCA_934247125.1 uncultured Clostridia bacterium | reverse complement strand
ATCGTAAACATCGCTGACGAAGTTTACGTCCTTGGGCGAGAAAGTGATAGCGAAGCCAGCATCGTTCGTGATGCTTGCCGTAGTAAGATTGGTGGTAAACTTCATTGGTCTCAGCCCTCCTTATACAACGCCCGGAGTAAAGGTAACAGCACCATCGGTATCTTTGGAAACAGTGCCCACCGTGCGTGTGCCGCCAAAAGTAACCTCTGCTGCAAGCGTCAGGTCATCGCCGCCGTCACCGCCGTTCCGAGAAACAGCAATGGCAGAGGCATCGTAGATTTCTGCGAAATTCTTGCTGGAATCCCCGGAATAGAAATGGGCAACCATGACCTCCTGATTGGCAAGCGCCTGGTTATCCTGGTCACGGATACCCAGCTCCCAGAGCTTCACAACGGCTGCATCGCCGCTGTCAATAGGCAGCGGGTCAAAAGACTGCGTAATGGTGGGCTTTTTCAGCTTCGTAAAGACGTTGCCCAGAATATCCCGCTCCGTATTCTTGCCCCAGTCGTAGGACATATTGGAAGAAGACACACGCTTTCCAAAAGCGCTCCACTTCTTCGCACCGGAATCGCCGGTATTCAGGTAGGCAATCATCAGTTCTCTGGCAACCGTCTGCCCCACCGGGGTGTTGATGGATTTGTTTTCAGCCATAAATATTTCACCTCATGAAATTGAATGTGTTTTTGTAAGTCGCATTGATGGAAATGCACCATTCCTCGATGCCATCATCGTATGCCTTATCGAGATATGCCGGCGATGTTCGGGAAATGGTTTTTAGTCGTCTACTGCCGTCAGGAGAGAGAAAAGCATCAATTTGGGTTGGATTGACGGACGGAACAGCCTGCTTTTCAAGCCACTTTCCAAGCAAATCCAGAAATTCCTTAATGCGCAGTCTTGCTTCCTCGTTTTTAGGCGCTGCACGATAGATGATGACAAAGGGATATTGGCACGTTTGATAACAAGTTCCAGTAATATCCTTCGTTTCCTTAATAACCGCCGCACCGGACAGCGGAAAAAAGCCGATTCCGCTTGTTTGCTCCAACGTGGAAAAACATACCTTCCGCCCATTCATGGATGGGAAAGTGTTGATTAAGTCCATCAGCATCCGGCTCAATGTTTCTTCCCCGTCAATATCCAACTTTGCCTGCGGGGGTGGACTTGTCTGCGTCATGCGTTACCGCCCAATTTCTCTCTTAAAACCAGCAACCCAGTAATTCTTGTTTCTGGCTTTTGCAACGTCAAACCACTGCGCTCTTGCCTCCGGGCTTGAATATTTCAGATTCCGGTCAGTCGCTGCCAGTTTTGCGCCCTTGCGGAAGCGGAACACGAATTCCCCACCAGGGCCAGTAGGTATTTTTCTGGGGCCTTTCCCAGTATCAGAATCGACCATTACCTTACCCATGTACTGGTATCGACCATATGGCCCAGGGAAAACGACCCTGCGCCCATTATCCTCAGTGCGGGAACGCTGTTGCAACGAGCCTGTAACGTGCGGCATGACCGCACGGCAGTCTTGCAATACCTGCTCAGCCAGCCATAACTGCGCCTTGTCAAGGCCAATTGAGAGGTTGCCAAAGCGGAGGTCAACGGCAATGTTTGTATGCACATAGGAAACATTAGGAAAATGCTCCATATCAGACATTTACTTTCCTCCAATCTCATAATGGGGAATCAGACCGTAGTATACGGAAGATGTCAACAGATGGACTCCATCGTTGGAATTGTTCATGGCATCGTAAAACCCAGATTCATAGTCAGCATCCCGGATGGGAACTGCTGCCTCTGCTTCGCCCTCTGCAATAAAATCAACGCCTGGGACGAATGTGATGCATTTGTCTGGGCTGGCACACACAGCGAATGTTTTCGGTGGGAAATAGCGCTTTTCTCCACCTTTGGAGATGACGGTTCCGCCTTGTGTGCAGGGGATGGATGCCTCGAACGATGTGGCAGAATTTCCGCCGTGCAGGGATGCCGCTGCTGCACCAGTGGCCCAGCAGGACACCCCTTCTATAACGGTAGGATACCACATCCCTGATTCTCTGTGGAAATTCCATAGCGTAATCGTTTGGGTGTGCATCACCCCACCCCCCGATAAAGCAGGTTTACGCCATTTGCGTCCGGGATGTTGGAAAGATACTCTGCCGCAATACGGTACAACAGGGCCAGTGTTTCCTCCGCAGACGATGCCGCTTTGCTGTACACGGAGTTACCGGAATTGACGCTGGCATAGCTGATGGATTCTTTGCCGGATGTCACAGACGAAACAGCACCGCAGACAGACCCATTTGCGGCTGTCTGCGGTGCTGCTGCACGGCGATGAATATCCACTTGATATAGGGCATCGGCAATGGCGCAGGTTGCCTTTTTTACCTTTGCCGCATGGGCTTCCACCTGTGGGAATGCAGTCATGAGCCGCCCGCAGGTGATGAGGTCGAGCACATCGCTTGCACGTTCCAACCACTTACCGATTCCGTCACCGGCGGTATACTCGCCGCAATAGGTATTTACATAAAATGTGGTATCAGCGTATGCCATAAGTCACAGCTCCTTAGGCGACAGTGGTGTACTGAGTAGACTTGGAGACCAATTTCTTCGTCAGTGCGTTGGAAACGTGCAGGATGTTGCCGGTCTGCACGTTCCGATACTTCGCAGCGCTACCCTTTTCAGCACCGGTCTGGACAGGCGTGAAAATCAGGTCAGGCGTAACAACGGAGGTGCCGTTGTGGTAGAACAAAGAAATCGCCCAAGCGTTGCTCAGGGGGATTTTCTCGGCGGTGTACTGGTCGCTCATAACAGGCTGCGCAACCGCACCGTCAACCATCAGGATAAACGGGCAGCCAGCGGGCAGGTTGATGCTGGAAACAACCTCAACACCATGCCAGACGTAGAATTCCTCATCGCCGGTATCAACGTTGGAACGCACCTGCTTGTCCAGGCTATTGCGAATCTTGCCGTACCAGGTGCTGTTGAGCACCATATGAATCATCTGGCGAGGAACGCCGTCAACGAAGGCATTCTTGGTGTTCTCCACTTCCTGAATGCAGGATTCCAGAACCTCCTCAACGGCACCAGCGGCAAGGTCAACCTCAATCTTGGTGGCGTTATCAGCTGCACACTTGTAAAACTTGGTGTCCAGATAAGCCGCCATGCGCAAAACATGGTTGGAGGAGCGGCGGGACATGAGGCCATCCACGCCGCCGAGCTTGATGTCCTTTTCCTCGATTTCCTCCACAAATTCCTTGTCGTCGTCAATCATGACAACAACTTCCTCTGCCTTGATTTTTTCGCCGTTTCCTGCTGCACGAGCAGTTCCGTAATCTTTGGGGGTAGCGTTTGCAAATCGCTTTGCAACGACGCTGCCGGAACGGGGGTCGCCGGACAGGTCTTTGTTTTTCATTCTCGCCGAAGTCAGGCTGCGCATGACGTTGGCAATCACATTGCCATACAGCTCCGTCAAATACAGTTTTGCATCATCAGTGGTCAGCAGGGACAGGGATTCAATTCGTGCCATTTACATAACATCCTTTCTTTTCAGTTAAAATACGATAGGGACGGTGAACTTCTTTTCACCGTCATTGCGGTCTTTCCCAGTGGGACCGGTAAAATTGGGAGCTTTTCTCCTGGCGGCTTCTGCATCCGCCTCCTCTTGCTTCTCCTCTGCGGTTTTGTAGAGGTTGGAATCCTTTTCCTTGGCAGACCGCATGAATTCGTCAAAGCCAAAGAATGCACCGTCCTTCCACTGCAAGCCGGTCTTTTCTGCCATGCACTCGCTCTGGAGGGCAGCCCGGGCAAAGGGGGACGTGATTCCGTAAGAATCAAACTTTTCTTTCAGCCAGTCCCGCTGGTCACGCTGGGTAATCTTCGCTGTGTAGTCCTTTTCCAGCTGTGCTGCCTTTTGCTGCCAATTGGCAACTTCCTGCTTCACTGTGGCAGGGTCAATGCCATCAAAAGATTTCAGCGTTTCCTCGGCGGCTTCTGCGCGGGTTTTGTACCCATCTCGCTCATCCTCAATGGGTTTACGCTCCTTGTCTTTGGCAGCCTTGGCGTGTTCAATGTCCGCGCCATTGATTGCCATGACCTTCGCAGCAACCTCCTCGGAGATTCCCAGGGCAATAAGTTCTTCCTTTTTCATGTTGGTTTCCTTTCTCGCCATACGATTTTTTACGACTTTTCTTGTCTCGGCGGCCAGATTATTACGCTGACTGGTGCAGCAAAAATAGGTGCCCTCCGCCGGTACTGCCCCGGCAAAGTCTGAAAAGGGCATAAGAAAAGCCGCTGACTGGAAATCAGCGGCTAAGGTGATATTCTATTTGCTGCTTCTATGGCACGTCTGGCATTCTTTCTTTCCCATTTTGCCGTATGTAGACGGTCTTGCATCTCCCGGAGCCCGTTTTTTTCACAAAATTCACGGTATAGACGGTTCATCTTCCCCAGCTCCGCAGAACCGGAATCATAATCATCCTGGAATTGCTGCTTCGCTGCATCATCCTTGCAGGCATCAACTGCCGCTTCCAACGACAGCAGATAGTGTTTCTGCTTCCTGATTGACCGCTCCATGCCACGCTGCTTTTGCGATAAATCATAGGCTTTTTTATTGTCTTCTTCATCGAAGTCCTTGAACGGATTATGGTCTGGGTCGCCTGGGCCGAAAGAGTGCACGCAGTTCCAGCCACACAGCCCTTCACCTGTTCCATATCCCGTGGTTTCTGTAAAATTGGGGTATTTATCGCTTGTACCGGATAGGCTGTATAGTTTCCCCTGCCACCAGAAGTGATTTCCGGGGTTTTCGCCACCGTCACCATATCGAGCACCAATATGGGCAGATACTCGGATTAAGTCCCATCCGTTGTCATTCAT
>CAKQIZ010000104.1 GCA_934247125.1 uncultured Clostridia bacterium | reverse complement strand
GAAGAGATGTTCCAGCGCATTTCCGACACACTCACGACTATGGCGACAGGCGGTGGTCACAATGATTAGGATCTACCCCGGCATGGCGTTCAGCAACATCATCAAAAACCGCAGGATATATCTGCCGTACATGATCGCCTGCACGTTCACGGCGGCGATATATTACATAATCTGCTCGCTCGGAGACAACAGCAGCCTGACCGATCTGTGGGGCGGCAGCATCATCAGGAGTTACATGAACATGGGACAACTGATCGTCTCGATCTTCGCTGTGATCTTTCTGTTTTATGTCAACAGCTTTCTGCTCAAACGCAGGCAGAGCGAGTTCGGGCTTTACAACATCCTAGGTATGGAAAAGCGCCATATCGCGAAGATCATCGCGTTCGAGACTTTATATACTTATATAGTCGTCGCAGTGTGCGGTACGGTTTTCGGGATACTGCTCGACAAGCTGATATACCTGATACTATTGAAAATGCTCGGCGCTGCGGTTCCTGTGGGGTTTTACATATCAGGCTCTGCTATAGCAAAAAGCCTCATTCTGACAGGAGCCATATTCGTGCTGATGCTGCTGAACTCCATCAGACTGATACACAAAGCGCGCCCTGTCGAGCTACTCAGGAGTGACAGCGCAGGTGAACGTGAACCCAAAGCGAAATGGGCGCTGGCAGTGCTCGGAGTCATACTTCTGGGCGCCGGCTATTATATCGCTGTTACTGTAAAGAATCCGATCACGGCATTCATGCTGTTCTTCGCAGCCGTCGTGCTCGTCATTGCGGGCACATACCTGCTGTTCACCGCAGGCAGTATCGCGCTGCTCAAGCTGCTGCGAAAAAACAAGAATTACTATTACAGGACAAAGCACTTTATCAGTATCTCGTCGATGCTTTACAGGATGAAACGAAACGCGGCAGGCCTTGCGAACATCTGCATCCTTTCCACTATGGTGCTCGTAATGGTTTCCGCAACTATGTTCATGTACCTCGGATCGAATGAAATGCTCAGGATACGCTACCCTGCCGAGTTCGTGATGACCGCATCAGTCGATGACCCGGGTGCTCCCGAAGCAGCCTCACTGCTGGACGATGCGATCAGCAGTGAAGGTCTGACCGGAAAAAACGGGATCACATACAGAGATCTTTCACTGAATACGTTCTATGATGAAAATACCGGCGGATTCACTACAGATCCTGATATATACCAGAGCTCATCCGCAGTGGATATGCTAGACCAGATCTCGACTTTCGTATTCATACCGCTCGAAGACTACAACCGCTGCAGCGGCCGCCACATGAAGCTCGACAGTGACAGCGACGTGCTTATGTACTATACCGGCTCATCGGCGGCTCTCGATCCGGCCAGCGATACATTGACTATCGACGGACAGCAGTTCGATATCAGGGGCGAGCTCGATTCCATGATCAGAAACAGCAATATCGTCGCATCGATAAACGGCGGCTGCTTCATCATAGTCAAAGATATTTCCGTGATCGAAAATATCCTCGAGACATCAGCCGAGCTTTCGGGCGATGACCAGTCGTTTATCAGCTTCAACTACATGACTGACATCAAGGGCGATCCCAAAGAAAACAGCGATGCCATCGGACGTGTATATGATCAAGCCCTGGCAGCGATCAGCGGTCTGGATGCGGGCAGCAGTGCGGATCAGAACAGCAGCCCGGATGCGAAGAGCCACTCGGATCAGAACAGCGGTGCCGCTACCAATGATAGTGCCGGCGAAAACGATACAGCGCCGGGCAGCACAGTCTCCCTCCAGTGCAGGAGCGTAGAATCAGTGTCTTATACAGCTGATTTTACCGGTCTGTTCTTCATCGGCATCTTCCTTGGACTGCTGTTCCTGATGGCCACCGTGCTGATAATGTACTACAAGCAGCTGACGGAGGGATATGAGGACAGAAAACGATTCGAGATACTGCAGAATGTGGGGATGAGCCACGCCGAAGTCCGCAGGTCGATCAACTCGCAGATACTGATCGTGTTTTTCCTGCCGCTCGTCACGGCCGGCATCCACGTCGCGTTCGACTTCCCGTTTATCTTCAGGGTGATGACGCTGATGAGCCTGTTCGACAAGAAGCTGTTCGCGCTTTGCACAGCGGGATGTTTCCTGGCGTTCACGGTATTTTACATCGTCGTGTATCTGCTCACATCCAGACTGTATTACAGGATCGTCAGAAAATAAGAAATCTTCACCTTTTCTCCATTTGAACTCATCACGTATTTGTGATAGTCTGTCCTTATGCTAGGTTATGTAAAGATCGACAAGGGCGAACTCAAGGTCCGCGAATATGAGGTATATATAGGTTACTACTGCGGCGTATGCAAATCCATAGGCCGCAGATACGGCCAGCTGCCGCGCATGGCGCTAAGCTACGATGCGGCTTTTCTGGCTATACTGCTCGCCTCGCTCAGCGATGAAGGCGACGCCCCCGTTCAGGAGCACTGTATCGCGCATCCTGTCATAAAGAAAAAGACAGTGATCCGCAACCGTGCTATAGACTATGCGGGTGATGTCATGCTGATACTCGCCTGGTACAAACTTGCCGACGATGCAGCTGATGAAGGCAAGGTCTACGCAAAGCCTGTGATGCTGATGATGAAGCGGATCTTCCGCAGACTGAACCGCCTGTATCCGGAGCTTTGCAGCAGTATCGAAAACCACCTGTCTGCGCTTTCCGCACTCGAACGAGAAAAATGCGCCAGCATAGACATGGCGGCCGAAGCATTTTCGAAGATAATGGAAGACATATTCACCGAAGGTCTGCGGGCAGTCTACGGAAACGAACCGCCGCAGCACAAACCTCCCGGTGACCGAGGTGCTCCCGGCATTTCCGGCATGCAGGACGATCATGCAGGCGGCAAAACTCCGCCCGGCAGCAGCGAAAGCTCTGATGATCCGGATGCTCCCGGCGCTTCCGGCGTGCAGGACGAACCGTGCGGCTTTGCATCGCCCGGCAATGACACGCGCGAGCTGCTGGCGCGCGCAGGATATCACCTCGGCAAATGGATCTACATGATAGACGCGATCGACGATATCGAGGAAAATATAGAGTCAGGCGCATACAACCCTCTGCTCTTTCGATTCGGCTTCGACGCCGCGAACGAGACCGCTGACGGATTCCGTGCACGTATCGAGCCGGATCTGCGATTCAACCTGTACCACTATCTTGCGATGCTCAGCCGATGCACAGACTCGCTCGATATCAGAAAAAACGCCGGCATCATAGAAAACGTGATATATTTCGGACTCAATCGGAAAACCGAAGAAATAATAATGAGGACGGATAAAGATAAACAGATTTGATTTCAACAGAAGAAGGAGATTTAGATGAACCCTTATGAAGTACTGGGCGTGCCTGAAAACGCCTCAGAAGAAGAAATAAAAAAAGCGTACAAAGAACTCGTCAAGAAATACCATCCGGATAGATATCAGGATAACCCGCTTGCCGACCTTGCAGAGGAAAAACTGCAGGAGGTCAATGAGGCATACGACATGCTGATGAAGAACAGGAACTCCGGTCCATCAGGCAGCTACAGCTACGGGAATTACGGCAGCGGCTCAGGTTCCGGCGGCAGCTATGGCACGCCTGACTACATGGCAGTACGCCGTTACATCGATGCAGGCAACCTGACTGCAGCAGAAAACATCCTGAACAGCACCAAGGACAGAAGCGCCGAATGGTTCTTCCTGTCAGGTATGCTTTCCTACAGAAAAGGCTGGTACGATGATGCTGTCAACAAACTCAAAACAGCTAATGACCTGGCTCCGAACAACATGGAATACAGCCAGGCTTACGGCCGTATAATCAACATGGGCGGAGCCTATCAGAATCAGGCTTACGGCCGCGGCTACGGAAGCAGCAATGACATGTGCTGTCAGGCGCTGCAGTGCTACATCTGCGCTGACTGCTGCTGCGACTGCATATGATAAAGGGGATATGAATTGAAAAACAGCAATTACCGAAAAAACACGGATAACACCGGTCGAAAAAATCCGTCATCTGTGATCGCACTTGGAGGCATATGCCTCGCGCTGACTCTCGCCTTTCTCTTCGCGGGTTCTGTCGCACCCGGCATCGAACTCACGCTGTTTGCGCTCAGCTCGTTCTTCACCGCGGTCATGCTGCTCGAATCAGGAGTCGGTGCGGCTGCGCTGCTTTACGCGGCTGCAGTGATCCTGGGATTTTTCATAGTGCCGAACAAGCTGGCCATGATACCGTATGCGTTTTTCTTCGGATACTACGGTATCCTGAAATTCTATGTGGAAAAGCTGCACAGCGGCATCCTTCAGGTCATAATAAAAGCAGCCTTTTTTGCCGCCGTCCTCTGCACCGGACTTCTCGGCTTCAAAAAGCTGCTGCTCGGGAGCATACATCTTCCGGACTATCCTGTATGGCTCCTCATCATTGCAGGTATCCTGCTGATGCTTGTCTACGATTATATATATACGCTCTGCATCAGTTTCTATCTGAAACGCATACGACGCAAGGGCGCAGACAATATGAAACTGAGCTAGGACCGGCTAGAACTCCACTTCTTCATCTGCGTTACCGGCCGTCTCGGCGCTTTCGTGCGCCCCGGAAACGCTGTCCTGTCCTTCTTCCCCGATCACTCCGGCGCCTCTGGCCTGTTCTGCATCTTGAATCGCTCCGGCGTCTCTGCCCTGTCCTGCTTCCCCGGCATCGCTCACATCGGTGCTTATATCGATGCCGTTCACTTCAACGCCCTCTCCCATCGGGATCAGTATGTACCTGCTCCCGTCTATCACTTTAGTCGTTATCGTATATGTAAATTCCGGGTCAACTGTTATCTTCACCTGCGGCGTCACCATCTGGAATTTGTTGCTCTCCATCAGATTTATCGGATTGAGCACCGACTGCTC
>CAKQIZ010000103.1 GCA_934247125.1 uncultured Clostridia bacterium | reverse complement strand
AGAGAAATATGATTATCTTTGCAGATTTAGGTTAAATCTATGTAAAATATGTAAAAATCTTCTCTTTCAGCTTCTGTACCGTTCCTTTCCTATAAATACGATATTTTAATCTGGCAGGCTTCTCTCCAAGCAGAGTCTCCCCGAGGATGTCAAGTCATTGCTACAAACTTTTTGACCTTTTTTCCTTCGATTTTTCCCATAAAACCGTTGTTTTTGAATGGAGGACGTTATATTGTTGTCATAAAATCAGTGGGGCGGATGTAACGTTATTGCTACAAATCATATAGTAGCGAACGTTACATTATTGCTACAAAATCAGGCAAGTGCTTTCCACTCCACCTCCACTCGTCCGTCATCATACACATATATCCCATCCACATACTTTTCAAGCATCTCCTCTGTCAACTTCTCATACCCCAGATACTCCATCATCTGCTCCACCGGAATATTCTTCTTCATCAAGATTTCTTTCTCTCCGTTGATCAGTTCTTCCAGTTCCTTCTTTCGTCTTTCCAGACGCTCTCTTTCTTCCTCTAGCTGCTTCTTTTCACTCAGGAACTCTTCCCGGCTCATCTGCCCTTCATGATACTTCTCATAGTTCTGTTGGTTCTGAGCCTTGATCTGCTCCTGCCGTCTTCCGCAGTCAGCACTTTCAGCCTTATATGCTTCGATATTATCTTCATGCTGTTTTCTCATGGATTGCTGCATCTGTTTCTGGCTGATATTCTGACGTAAGTATGCTTTTATTTCTGCCAGTACGATATGCTCCAGCATTTTGTTATCCGCTTTTCCGGCAAAGCATCCTGTATCTTTTTTTCCTCTACTGTAAGCACAGCTATAAAGGATATGACCATGAACTGGACTGCTTGAAGTCAGACTTCTGTGACAATTTCCACACTTCACATAGCCACCTAGCATTGTTGATCCCCTGTCGAATTTGCTTTTCTTGGTGTACCTGATCTGCAGGGACTGTGCTTTTTCAAAGGTTTCTTTTGATACGATTGGTTCATGGTGATTTTCCAACAACTTCCATTCACTTCGTGGCACAGGCACTTCTTTTCCTGTTCCGGGATCTGGGATTTTGGTTTTTCCATAGACCATACAGCCGATATAGTTCTTATCATTCAGAATTTTCCGTACCATATCACTTGTCCATTGTAATCCTCTTGAGGACGCTTTCTTACTGTCTGATTTCTGTCGTCTGCTCATAGATTGCAATGGTGTAAGAACGCTTTCTTCATTAAATAACCGGCAAATATCCAGCTTTGAATACCGCTGATTCGTCAATTCAAACACTCTGCGGATAGTCTCCGCTTCTTCTTCCACAATCAACAGTTCCTTTTTGTTCTCTGGATTTATCCGATAGCCATAAGGTGCAGAACCACAGCAATACTCTCCGTTACTTCTTTTTGTGCTGACTGCTGACTTCACCTTAACGGACTGATCTTTCACATAAAAATCTGCGATCAGACCTTTAAACTGTACTTCAATGTCCGAACTTTTTCCTTTATAATCCTTGGAATCATAATGGTCAGAAACAGAGATAAACCTTATTCCCAAAAATGGGAAAATCTGCTCCAGATACGTTCCCATTTCAATATAGTCTCTGGAAAAACGTGAAAAATCTTTTACAACAATACACTGTACCTGCTCATTTCTTGCCAATTCCAGAACCTGTTGTATTCCCGGTCGTTCCATACTGGAACCAGAATAACCATCATCATAAAACTCCTGAAAAGGCAGTTCAGCCAGCTCTGGAATATGAGAAATATAATCTTTTATCAGTTTTCTCTGGTTGATAATACTGTTACTTTCCCCTGCAGAGCCATCCTCCAACGAAAGACGATAATATCCGATCAGCATTTTCTGATTACTCATGTTCTATCGCCCCCTTAAATCGAAAATTGATTTCCAGTCTGCCATCACCATACAAGTACATACTTTCAATCAGTGCTTCCGCAAGCTCCGCATTGATTCTTGTTGTCCCTTCCAGATTCAGAAGACTTCGTAAAAATCTGGTTTCTTCCTTTTGCTGTTTCTGCAATCTTAGGATCATTTGTTCCAGTGTCTCTTTTCTTTCTTCACAGAATATTTTCCAGTTGTTACGCTCCTCACGCATTTCCATATAATTTTCTCTGGAAAGTTTTTCATCCTTATATTGCATAAATGCCTGAGCAAGTTTTTCAGAGCGTTGTTCCACCTCTGCGTTCAACTTTTTGATTTCATTCTGAATTTCCAGAATCTTAGCCGAAAATATATCATTACTCATTGCCGACATATCTTTTTTCTTAAATCCTGCTAATTGCATTTGTCTAGTCAGTTCTGAGCGAACGATTTTCTGTACCGTATTTTCTGATATAGATTTATGACTGCATTTTCTTTCATCCCGGTACTGAGCCGCATTGCAAAAGTAAAACACACTGCCTCTTGATCTCCTTGTACACATTTTCCGCTTACAGTCACCGCAATAAAATACATTATAAAAAGCTCTTTCATCATCTTCCCATCCTACTACTGTGCTTCTGGCGTCCTGTGCCGCTTTTAACCGGATCTGTACTTTTTCAAACAGTTCTCTGCTGATAATCGGTTCATGAGCATTGGGAGTAACAATCCACTGACTTTCATCCAGCACATCACACCCTTTTTCACCTTTTGCAAACCTGGATTCGTATTTTCGCTGTACCAGATCCCCATAATAGTTATGCCTGTTCAGTACTGCACGAACAGAGGAATTTCCCCACTGGTGCAGAGTTTCACCTTCCTGCCAGTACACATGATGATAATTGTTATAATCAGAAATCCGGTGTACACCGTCCTCAAACAGACCATCTATAATCTGTTGAATCTCCTTACCGGAAGCATATTCCTCAAATATCCGTTGCACAATCTCTGCCGCTTCTGGTTCTTTGATTAACTTATAAATCCCATCGACCTTCTCACAACAATAACCATAAGGAGCTGTTGATCCAACATACTCCCCGTTTTTCTGTGCCATACGCTTTGCTGCCCGTTCCTTTGCGGAAATGTCCTTTGCATAGGCATCATTTACCAGATTCTTGATATTCATGGATAGCTCCTGATTTTTTGCATTTGGTGCGAACGAATCATAATGATCACATACAGAAATAAAACGTACCTTCATAAAAGGCAGTATCTTTTCCAGGTAATTTCCTGTTTCTATATAATTTCTTCCAAATCTTGAAAAATCTTTCACAAGAATACAGTTTACTTTTCCTGCTCTGACATCATCCATCATCCGTTCAAATCCGGCTCTCTCAAAATTAGTTCCGGTTTTTCCCAGATCAGAATAAATATCATACACAACCAATTCATACTCTTTATTTGCTTCCGCATTGTGCCTGTCAACAAACTCTTTGATCAGCGTCACCTGCGTTTCGATAGATTCTGACTTTCTTTCGTCTGTATCTACGGATAATCTGGCATAAATCGCAGCCATATACACTGGAATCTGATAACTTTTCTTTTCTGTCCTTTTCTCATATCTTCTTGCTGTCCTTGCCACTTATCCCACCTCTTTTCTGTACTCAGCCTGATGCTCTGTATAAAATCTTTTTATGACTTTCATTTTTTCAATCACATCCTGATAACGAATTCGGATTTTAATCTGCTTGTTCTCATAAATGTAGATTTTATCTACCGTCAGTGCCAGTAAAGTACGATCCAACTCTTTGATTTCCAAAGATTTCTTCCAGTCTTCTAATTGAACCTTTGCAGAAACACCACCTTCAAACATCTGCTTTACCAGTTTTTTCTGATGTTCTATCATCTGATCCAGTTCTTCACACTTTTTACCATAACTTCCCCGAAACTCGTCGAACTCCTCTTTGCTAATCATCCCAGACTTCAAATCATCTGCCAAAGAAACTTTTATGCTGTAACATTTGTTGTATTCTTCCTGCAATTTTGCAATCTGTGTATCGTAACTGATTACCTGGTCGTAGCTGACTTCCATTTGCTGAAGTTCGTCCATGATCATCTCATAATCCACAAAAAGTGCTGTATACGTCTGGATTTCTTTCAAGACAATTTTTTTCAGCACTTCCTCCGGTATGCTGTGTCTGGTGCAGTCTCCACCTTTGTTCTTCGTCTGACAGATATAAAAAGCCTTTTCTTTTCCTTTATATCGGTTCACTCTGCGTATCATCGGCACTCCACAATCTCCGCAAAAGATAAAGCCTGCAAAAAAACTGGCACTGTCTGATGTCTTTGACGCCCTACCATCATATTGAAGCAGTTTTTGTACTATATCAAAGTCACTCTGCTTGATGATTGCCGGATGTGTATTTTTTACTCTCACCCATTCAGACTCTGGTTTATCCAGGCGTTTCTTCACCTTATAGCTGATTCGTTCCTGTTTTCCCTGAACCATATTGCCGATATACACTTCATTGGTCAGAATCCTTTTAATCTGTACTGCTGACCACTTTGGTGTATCTGACCCCTGAAATCCGGCATTATAATTTTCGCCGTTTGCAATCTTGTATTCTTTTGGAGATTGTACATGACGCACATTCAATTTATCAGCAATCGCACCAAAACTGAATCCTTCAATCTTCCAGGCAAATATTTTTCTTACAATATCTGCAGCATAATCATCAATCACAAGGCAGTTCTTATTCTCCGGATCTTTACAATAACCATATGGTGCAAATGCCCCGATAAACTCCCCTTTTTCCCGTTTGATTTTCTGGTGGCTGCGTACTTTACCGGAAATGTCCCGGCAATAGCTTTCATTTACAAAGTTCTTAATCGGAACTACAAATGACTTCTCCGAAAAATCTGCTGTTTTACTGTCAAACTGATCCGTCACAGAAATAAAACGCACATTTAAAGCCGGGTAGGTCTTTTCGATCCATCGCCCGGCTTCTATATATTCTCTTCCGAATC
>CAKQIZ010000102.1 GCA_934247125.1 uncultured Clostridia bacterium | reverse complement strand
TCATACAACAGCATAAAAAACAGATTCGAAAAGCTTGGCGACAATTTCGTATACACCCTGACCGAGACATCGCTTCCCGAAACCGTCATAAGCAGTGATAACAGCAACAACATCATCAGCCTTATGTACACACTCCAGAGCGGCATTTATCTTCAGGACGAAGACACAGGAGAGATCATCTCGGCATCGGATATTTCATATGTCTCTACTTCAGACGGCACGTTCACTCTGAAGATGAGATCGCGAAGCACCGACGAAGCGACACTTTCTGATATGGCTGCCGAATTTCTGACGACATCCGGACTCAGCGATATTTCATACAGTGTCACAGACCCGCATATGACATGGTCATCAGACGGCAAGAATAGCGCTGCTGATTTCTTGGCTGATGCACTCGGCACTAAAGACTCGACCACAGATAATACTCTTAAAAGCAGCGATCTTGACGTATTCGCATCAAAAGCCGATATCAATGCAGTTTCATACCAATGCAGCCTCACACACAGAGAAGCTGCCCTGTTGAATCTTCTGCATTACATGGAAAGTCTGGTACAGTAATACAGAGATCGATCAATATCGCTAACAAAAAAACTTGCTTCCTCAAACGGGGTCGCAAGTTTTTTTCATATCCTGATATATCATCATTTGAGATGTACAAAATTCGCAGCAGCCGAAGCCAGTGTCTTTCCTGATCCTTCGTCATACGCTATCCCTCTCACACGCACGAGCGATCTGCCGGGATGGATGATTTCGGACCTGAATATAAATGATTCTCCCAGGAACGGTCTTATGAAGCTGACACTGAGGTCAGCGGTGGATATCTCCGCTGAATCAGTGTATGCCAGCACGGTCATACCCATCGCCGTATCAAACATTGCCGATATAGCCCCTCCGTGCGCCTCACCCCTCTCGTTTCTCTCCCACTCGTACTTCTTGAATCTGATTTCAGAGATCATGTTCTCTTCATCAAGATCGCACAGCTCAGGCGCCAGCAGCGCATTCATGCTCTGCTCTGCATTTTCTTCTATCTCTCTTCTGATGTTTTCTATCTTCTCTCTTGCTTTGCTTTTCTTTTGCATAAATCTCCTACTCTATCACTTCATACATCGAAGCCGCATCTTCCTTGCGGCACGAATCTTTCAACTCTGTAACCTTTACCCTCAGGCTCCCGTTACCGAACTGTATATAGATCTCGTCACCCGCTTTCACTTCCGTGCCGGGCTTCGCCACCTTGTCGTTCACCGTTATCCTGCCCTGCTCGCATGCTTCCTTTGCAACAGTACGGCGTTTTATGATACGGGAGTTTTTAAGAAACTTGTCTATCCTCATACTTCCTCCTCAAAAAAGTAAAAGGGTAACCGAGTTACCCTTTAGCAGACACACTGTCTTATTTATTAACTGCATCCTTAAGAGCTTTTCCAGCCTTGAATACAGGAGCTTTTGAAGCATCGATCTTGATCACTTCGCCAGGCTTTCTAGGATTTCTTCCCTGTCTTGCTTTTCTTTCGCGAACTTCGAAAGTTCCGAAACCGATCAGCTGTACCTTCTCACCTTTGACTAAAGAGCTTTCTACGCTTGAAACAAAAGCATTGACAGCTAATTCAGCGTCCTTCTTTGTAAAACCGGTCTTTTCTGCAACTGCAGCTACTAATTCCGCTTTATTCATCAATAAATCCTCCTTAAAATTAATAACATATAGTCTTTTATTATTTCAAATACAAATTCAGGCTCGCCTCGTATCTACCCTTGATCCCGCCTGAGCTCTGTGTACTATTTTCCCATTTTTCAATGGTTTTGTCAAGCTGTTTTAGGATAAAGACTGCTGTTTTCAACCTTTGCGAGACTTACCACAGCCTGAGCTTGTCACATATCGCTGCGAGTTTTCTTCCGGCCGATATAGTCATCAGTTCATCACGGCTTATCGCCTTCGTCTTCAGTATCATCAGTCCGTACACCACGACTCCTGCAAATATCGATATCACAGTAGAAATGCTGTTGCTGTCCGTCAGCATGAACGAAAGCCTGTACAGCAGCAGTACGATCAGCCCCATCACGACTGACGATATCAGCGGTTTCTTGACAGCTACAGCCGCATCGAACTTCACTCCGCTGTACTTTTTCAGCGCGATCAGATCCAGTGTCATCGCGATCAGATATGCAGATGCCGAGCCTATAGCTGCACCCTTTACATTTACTGCCGGTATCGCTGTGAGAGTCCATGTCACGATGAACTTGGCGATCACACCGACACAGAGATTTATCACAGGTATGTGCTGCTTGCCTATTCCCTGCAGCGCGCCCGTCATAGTAGTTATTATTGACAGGAATACGAATCCTACTGCAAATATCTGCAGGCATGGAGCCGCCGCTATCGCGCTCGCCTTCTGGGACGCATAGAGAAGCGTCAGTATCGGCTCTGCGAGCACGAATATGCCTGTAGACGCAGGGAATGCGATTATAGTCGTCATACGCAGTCCGAGCGATATGTGGTTGTGGAGCTCCTCTCTGTCCCCGACGCTGTGAGCCGCAGATACCATCGGTACAAGGCTCATCACTATCGCGAGCATGAATACCTCGGGAAACTGGATTATCGGTGATGCAAATCCCGTCAGCTGTCCGTAGAGACTCTCTGCCGCAGTGGACTCCCATCCGGAAGCCATCAGTCTGACCTTTACGATACCTGCATCTATCAGGTTTACTATCGGCATTATCGCAGCGCCTATAGTTATAGGTATCGCGATGACCGCGATCTTCTTCAGTATCGTGCCTGCCGTTTCATAAACACTCGTCTTGTCATTCTTTATCCTGCGCTTTATCTTTTTCTTGGCCGCCAGGTAGACTATCAGCATCACGGCAAGCCCGCCTATCGCTCCTGCAGAGGCTCCGAAGCATCCGCCCGCAGCACCTCTCTGCTCGGGAGTGTATCCTGATGTGATGCTGTATTCATTTGCCATAAGCGAATATGCGAGCACCAGACCGAACAGTACTCTGAACGACTGTTCGGCGATCTCCGATACAGCGGTCGGCCGCATCTCCTGCATGCCCTGGAAATATCCTCTGTACGAAGACATCACCGGTACGAGCAGCAGCGCTATCGCTGTCGCTTTCATGGAAAGCGCAGACCCCGGTATGTCTATCAGTTCCGCTATATGCTTTCCGAAGATCAGCAGCACCAGGAATCCTGTCACGCCCAGCACCATCATGAGCGTCCTCGATATCCTGAACACCCTCTCCGCTTCTCTGAACTGCCCTTTTGCACACCGTTCGGATACCATCTTTGATATAGCCACCGGAAGTCCTGCCGTTGAAACGACCAGGAGAAAGCTGTACAGTGCATAGGCAGGCGTATAGTTTGCCATGCCCACGGCGCCTATCATGTTCGCCAGAGGTATCCTGAAAAACGCACCCAGCACTTTTACTATGATACCGGCGACTGCCATTACCGCAGCACCTTTCAACAATGATTTTTTAGTCATGATTAAAGCCTTTCAAGTATTTCACGGGTCGATCTTTCGACCATGTCCACGGTCTTCTCTATATCTATAGTGCTGTACTGCCCGTTTTCATAAAGCACTTTACCGTCAACTATCGTCATCAGGACATCGCCACCTGAACAAGAATACACCAGATTATTGATGAGACTGTGAACAGGATGCATATTCGGCCCCGAAATATCTATTACTATCAGATCGGCCTTGCCGCCCTCCTTGAGAACTCCGCTGTCCAGCCTGCCCTGAGCCTTTGCACCTCCGTATGTCGCTGCTCTGAGCGCATCTTTCGGGGTCACGGCTGTCGGATCCTTTGAGATCACTTTCGTGCCTGTGACCAGCGTCTTTATCTCTTCGAAGAAATCAAGGCTGTTGTTGCTTGCCACGCTGTCCGTTCCTATGGCAAGATTGACACCTTTGTCGATTATCTTCTGCACGTTGCATATGCCGCTGGCAAGCTTCATATTGCTCACCGGATTCGCTGCGACCGTAACGCCTTTTTTCCTGAATATCTCAAGATCGCTGTCGTCAGAGTAAACACAGTGTGCAGCTACCGTCGGCACATCGAATATCCCCGTCTTCTCGAGATAAGCTGCCGGAGTCATGCCGTGTCTCTTTATACACTCGCTGTGCTCTAATTCCGTCTCCGAAACGTGCACCTGCATCTTCACGCCGTCGAGCGACCTCGCATAATCCGCCAGGGCCATTGCAGTTTCCGGATTCGATGTATACTCGGCGTGAAGGCTCATATCCACGATGATCCTGCCGTCTGCCGCATTGTTGAATTCTCTGTAAAAGTGCTTCATCTCATCAAAGCTCTCGAGTTTGCCAACGTCCTCTCCCATGGGATTGGCGATCGAACGCGAGATGTTGTTTTTGGTGCCGCTGTCTGCCACAGCTCTTGCCATGTCATCACAGAAGTAGTACATGTCGCTCGTGGAAACGATGCCGAATTTGAGCGATTCTGCCATCGCCAGCATCGTGCCCCAGTAAACGGCTTCTCCCGTCAGCTTAGCTTCAAACGGGAATATCTTTTTGGTCAGCCAGTCCTGCAGCACCATGTTTTCTCCGTATCCTCTCATCAGAGTCATCGGTGAATGTGCATGAGCGTTGAAAAAACCGCTCATCAGAAGTCTGCCTTTCCCGTCGATCTCGCGGCCGGGAATTTCCTGCGGTCTTTCATCTCCGATGTATGCGATGCGATCGTCATTTATGAGCACATACTGGTTTTCTTTTACATTGAGTTTCTCGTCTAGTATCGTAATATTACTGAAAAGCATCATGGTTTCCTTTCTTCTTTACATAAGAGGCGCGACGAACCGCAGAACTCTTCCTATTACCCTGTATATGATATTGTATTCATTGCAGTTCTGCATCGTTATCTGATGGCATTTGCCCAGCGTCTTCTGGAAATCAGACTCCACATC
>CAKQIZ010000101.1 GCA_934247125.1 uncultured Clostridia bacterium | reverse complement strand
GTCTGGCTACTTCCGTAGGTGACGAAGGTGGATTCGCACCGGATCTTGGCAGCGATGAAGAAGCCATCGAGTGCATTCTGGAGGCGGTTAAGAGAGCAGGCTATGAACCGGGCAAAGATTTCGTACTGGCTATGGATGCAGCATCCAGTGAGTGGAAAGGAAGCAAGAAGGGCGAATACGTTCTGCCAAAATGCGGTAAGAAATTTACATCCGAAGAACTGGTAGCACACTGGAAAGAACTGTGCAGCAAATACCCGATCTACTCCATCGAAGATGGTCTGGACGAGGAAGACTGGGAAGGATGGCAGATGATGACCAAAGAGCTGGGAGATACGGTACAGCTGGTTGGCGATGATCTGTTCGTAACCAACACCGAACGCCTGGCAAAAGGAATCGGCCTTGGCTGTGCAAACTCCATCCTGATCAAACTGAACCAGATCGGTTCTGTATCCGAGACACTGGAAGCTATCAAGATGGCACACAAAGCAGGATATACCGCCATTTCCTCTCACCGTTCCGGTGAAACAGAAGACACCACGATCGCAGATCTTGCAGTAGCACTGAACACCTGTCAGATCAAGACCGGTGCACCAAGCCGAAGCGAACGTGTGGCAAAATACAACCAGCTGTTAAGAATCGAGGAAGAACTCGGTGAAGCAGCAGTATTTCCGGGAAAAGAAGCATTTGGCATCAAAAAATAAAGGCAGAAAAATGCTGTCGGATCATTAGAGGTGGGTGCATCGATTTTTGTAAAAATCGATGCACCCTTTTCTACGTCAAAAAAGGCTTTTCTGTAAATGAAAAATGTTTCATGCGGATGTGTCAGAATACGTTCTTTGTTCTGTTGAACTACGGAAGTGATTGTAAAGAAAAAAAGAAACTGATACAATAAAAGCGTATGTTGCTGAAAAGATAAAACAGATGAAAATCAGGAGGAAGAATGTGAGGAAAAAACAAAAGGTGCTTTGGAAATTGTTTTTGTCCACGTTATATCTGAGTGCCTTTACTTTTGGTGGCGGGTATGTGATCGTTACGCTGATGAAGGATAAGTTCGTGGATAAGTACCATTGGATCGAAGAAAATGAGATGTTGGATCTGATTGCTATTGCACAGTCGGCACCTGGGGCGATCGCGGTAAATGGAGCAATTGTGGTTGGCTATAAACTGGCCGGTCTTGCAGGGGTACTGACAGCAATTTTCGGAACAGTTCTGCCACCTTTTCTTATCATCTCTGCGATCTCTGTTTTTTATCAGATGTTTCGGGATAATTTCATCATCCGTGAGCTTCTGGACGGGATGCAGGCTGGCGTGGGAGCAGTGATCGCTTCCGTGGTATGGGATATGGCAGCGGGGATCACGAAGAAAAAAGAGTGGACATCGATTGTGATCATGGTAGCCGCTTTTATCGCTTCTTATGTGATGGAAGTTCCGGTGGTGTATATCGTGCTGATCTGTATTGCGATGGGAGTGATCCGCACGGTACTGTCAGGAAGGGGGAAACGGAAGAAATGATTTATCTTCAGTTATTTTTCAGTTTTCTTCAGATCGGCATGTTCAGCTTCGGAGGCGGTTATGCCGCGATGCCGTTAATTCAGGAACAGGTGGTGAGCCGTCACGGATGGCTGGACATGGGAGAATTCACCAATCTGATCACCATTTCCCAGATGACACCGGGTCCCATCGCGATCAATTCCGCAACCTTTGTCGGAACCAAGATCGCCGGAATCCCGGGAGCAGTGGTTTCCACAGTGGGATGTATTCTGCCTTCATGCATTTTGGTAACGTTACTTGCCTGGCTGTACCTGAAATATCAGAAAATGGATCTGTTGCAGAGCGTCTTACAATCTCTGCGACCGGCTGTCGTGGCGATGATCGCGTCTGCGGGCGTATCAATTCTGGTATCTGCCTTCTGGAACGGGGCGGATGTCATCGCACTGGCGGACACCCGCTGGACGATGGTGGGAATCTTTGTGATCTGCCTGATCCTTCTTCGGAAAACAAAATGGAACCCGGTACTTGTGATGGCACTGGCAGGAGTGCTGAAGCTGCTGACGGCGATTGCGGGGATCGGATAAAAGGATTTTCTTTTCCTGAAAATTGCGGTATACTGGAACACAGAAAACATAAAGGAGAACATCTATGGAATTTTGGATAGGTATTATTTTGGATACGATCTGCCTTGCCATTGCCCTTTTCATGGCGATCAACCCAAAAGGATTTGCAAGAGGCATGAAGTATCAGTCGGTACGACAGACAAAAATCTTCCGGATCGTGGGAATCATCGCGGTGATCATTCTGGTTATATCCCTGACGAGCCGTGTTCTGACACTGGTATAAGAAGATGAAGAGAGTAATTGTATATTTAAAAAGAGAAACCGTGCTTTGTATCGCGGTTTTTCTTGCTGTTATTTCCATGTTTTTTGTCAGACCGGACCAAGCTTATGCAGAATATATTGACACCAGAGTACTGGCTTTATTGTTTTGTCTGATGACGATCATGGAGGGATTTAAGAAGACTGGGTTATTTGAACAGATGGCGAATACACTGCTGAAAAAGGTACACACTTTCCGGCAGTTGATGCTGGTTCTGGTGGGACTTTGTTTTTTCTGCTCTATGTGGATTACCAATGATGTGGCACTTCTGACTTTTGTGCCGTTTACGATTCTGGTGCTGCGTATGGCAAAACTGGATCAGCGGATGATTCCGGTGATTACCATGGAGACGATAGCTGCCAATCTTGGAAGTATGGCAACTCCGGTGGGTAATCCGCAGAATCTGTATTTGTATTCCGTCTCCGGAATGTCTGCTCTGTCTTTTGTAAAGGTCATGGGACCTTTGTCGCTGGTATCTTTGCTTCTTCTGATCGGGGGCTGTCTGTTACAGAAGAATGAAAGCATGCAGATAGAGCAGATCAGGAGAAAAACCAAAAAGAACAAAACAGCTGAAAATCTGATTTTGCTCTTCCTTTTTTGCGTAAGTCTGGCAACGGTTTTACGTGTGCTGTCCTGGCCAGTGCTTCTGGGAATTACACTTCTGATTTGTCTGTTCCTTTTCGGAAGTGGAAAAGAAGAATTTTTACCGCTGAGAGTAGATTATAGTCTGCTTCTTACTTTTGTTGCATTTTTTGTATTTATCGGAAATATGGGGCGGATTCCAATCGTAAAAGAACTGCTGATAAAAGTACTGGAAGGACATGAACTTATTCTTGGTTTTGCTGCCAGCCAGGTCATCAGCAATGTTCCGGCGGCTATTTTACTTTCCGGTTTTACTACAGACTATCCTATGCTTCTCCGGGGAGTGAATATTGGAGGTCTGGGAACCCTGATCGCTTCCCTGGCAAGTCTGATCTCTTATAAATTTTATGTACAGGAAAGTGAAAAGAATGAAACAGCTGGTACAAAAGGGCAATATTTTCGGTATTTTACGGTATGGAATATAGTCTTTGCAATTGTGCTGTTGGCAGTGAATGTTATAGTATAACGTATAAGGAAAGTATGATTGAAGAATATAGAAAATAGGAAACAAAATAAAAGGCGCAGAATCGCATTTTCCACCCCTATTTGTGAAAAGAAGAAATACAAAGGAGAACCGTCATCGAACCATATTATTATAACCACATGAACAAAACGCAGCAGTCTGCCTACCATAATATCCTTCAGGGATTTCAGAACATGGCAGATGAGATCTTACTTCCACGTCTGGAGCCGGAAGAACTCTATAATGTGTTTTTCCAGCTCCGTCTGGATCACCCAGAGATCTTCTGGGCGACGGGATTTCGCTACAAATATTATCAGGATTCCCCGAATCTGATCTTTGTGCCGGAATATCTGTTTGAGAAAAATAAAGTAAAAGAACACCAGCGCGCCATGCAGGCGAGGGTAGAAAAGCTGGTGCGCCCGGTAAAGGATAAGTCCGAGTGGGAAAAAGAAAAATTTGTCCACGATTTTATATGCGAGAATGTCCGGTATGATAAATTAAAGAAAGCCTATTCCCATGAGATCATCGGACCGCTGGGACAGGGTGTGGGTGTCTGCGAGGGGATTGCCAAGGCAGTAAAAGTTTTGTGCGATGCACTGGGGCTCTGGTGTATGATCGTTATCTGCGGCAACAACCCGGAAAAAGGGATCAAATACCGCCACACCTGGAATATCGTAAAACTGGGTGGCAAATATTATCACATGGATGTCACCTTTGACAATTCCCTGAGTCACAATGGCATCCGTTACGACTACTTCAATCTGGATGACAAAAATATCTTCCGGGATCACGAACCGCTGATCGCACCGGCTCCACACTGTACGGATGGGGATCACTTCTATTATAGGGAAAAGAAACTGTCCTTCACGAAGCAGGAGGATGTGTATAAGCGAGCATTACAGACTGCAAAAAAAGGTCGAGTGTTTACTTTTCACTGGCGTGGAGGATATCTCACCCGGGAGATCCTCGGAGAACTTCTGGAACTGATCCGGAAAGCCGGAAAAGAAAAACAGAAAAGTGCCCGTATCAGCCTGAACTGGCCACAGGCGGTCCTGTGCTTCGATTATGTGGAAGATCAGGGACAACCGGAAACGGAAGTGACACTGGAAGAGGCGAATGAAGGGGAAATGGAATAAAAGACATGAAAAATCTGATATTTTGGTTATTCGCAAAAAAATAAAAAAATATGAAAATAACTGTTGACAAACCATGTATACAATGGTATTCTATCAGAGTTGCGTCTGAGAGATCTCGCAGAGATCACAAAGCTGTCAAAAAGAAATGAAAAAAGTTCTTGACAACAACCAGTTGGATGTGATAAGATGTCAAAGTTGCTGCAAGAGAGAAACAAAAACAGCTTCAAAAAAGTTGAAAAAAGTTCTTGACAGGCAGGAAACGACATGATATAATAGCAAAGCTGTTTGAGACAAACGGCAAAGCAAAACGATCTTTGATAACTGAACAGTGAAACACATTCCTCGAAAGTTCTTTTTAAAATCATAAAAACGAACGATCG
>CAKQIZ010000100.1 GCA_934247125.1 uncultured Clostridia bacterium | reverse complement strand
TTCGATCCTGAAAAGCTCAACGTAAACGGCGGAGCTATCGCACTCGGACACCCTATCGGAGCATCCGGCGCAAGGATCCTTATCACACTGATCTATGAGATGATCAAGAGAGATGCAAAGACAGGTCTTGCTACTCTTTGCATCGGTGGTGGACAGGGAACTACAGTTATCGTAGAAAGATAAGCTCCCGGGCATACCGAAAGAACAGGAACTTAATAAAGACAAACAGAGCGCGGCAGTACTGCTGCGCTCTTGTTATATTGTCAAGTGCTTCTTATCAAAGGCATTCCGGTTTACAGAGGAAATATCGCCTGCGGCCATTGCATTTACAAGTACAGTTAGGATATAATAAAAAAGCGTGCAGAATGAAAACAGTGGTACACCGCTGCTGCAGCAGCGAAATCGACGAAAACAGATATTTTCTGTAATATAAAAAATCAAATTCAGGAGGAACGATATGGCTGAAAAAGCGGATGTTAACAATTTTATCCATAATATAATTGACAAGGATCTGGAAGCGCAGAAATACGGCGACAAGGTACACACCAGATTTCCTCCGGAACCTAACGGATATCTCCATATAGGACATGCAAAATCGATATGCCTCAATTTTTCAACAGCTGAAAAATACGGCGGTAAATGCAATCTCAGATATGATGATACCAATCCGGTGAAAGAAGATGTGGAATATGTAGATTCCATAGAAGAAGATGTAAGATGGCTCGGTTTTCAGTGGGACAAAAGACTTTGGGCATCCGACTATTTCGATGAAATGTATGATTGTGCAGTTACTCTGATAAAGAAAGGCAAGGCATATGTATGCGATCTGAATGCCGATCAGATCAGGGAATACAGAGGAACGCTCAAGGAGCCGGGAAAAGAGAGCCCATACAGAAACAGAAGCGTTGAAGAAAATCTCGGCCTTTTCGAAGAAATGAAGGATGGTAAATATGCTGACGGTGAAAAAGTTCTCAGAGCGAAGATAGACATGGCGTCACCGAACATGAATATGAGAGACCCTGTCATATACAGGATAGCTCACGTGGAACATCACAATACAGGAGACAAGTGGTGCATATATCCTATGTACGATTTTGCACATCCGATCGAAGATGCGATCGAAGGCATAACGCACTCGATATGTACTCTTGAATTCGAGGATCACAGACCTCTTTACGATTGGGTCCTTCAGGAAATCGGCAAGTGGCCGGCACCACCGCAGCAGATAGAATTTGCAAGGCTCAATCTGACTAATACTGTGATGAGCAAGAGATATCTCAAGGCGATGGTGGATGACGGTACAGTTGACGGATGGGACGATCCCAGAATGCCGACCATTGCAGGTATCAGGAGAAGAGGCTATACACCGGAGGCCGTACGTGATTTCTGCGAGAGGATAGGCGTGTCCAAAGCGAACAGTACGGTGGATATCAGCCTGCTTGAACACTGCGTGAGAGAAGATCTCAAGCAGCAGGTCGAAAACAGAAATGTGGTCGAAAATCCGATAAAAGTAGTGATAACGAATTATCCTGAAGATCAGACAGAAGAAATGGAAATCGAAAATAACAGAGAAGTTCCTGAAATGGGTAATAGAACTGTTCCGTTCAGCAGAGAGCTTTACGTTGACGGAGACGATTTCATGGAAGTTCCCGTAAAGAAATATTTCAGGCTCTTCCCTGGCAACGAGGTAAGATTCAAAGGTGCATATTTTATAACATGCAATGAAGTCGTAAAAAATGAAGATGGGAGCATAAAGGAACTGCTCTGCACATATGATCCTGAAACTAAGAGCGGCAGCGGTTTCGAAGGCCGTAAGGTGAAAGGTACTATCCACTGGGTGGATGCCAAAACAGCTGTGCAGATAAAGATCAGGAATTATGACTATCTGATGATCGAAGATGAGAACGGTGAAAATGTGCTGAATCCGGAGTCTCTTACAGAGTCGGCAGCATATGCCGAGCCGTCAGTTGCAGAGGCGAAACCGGGCGAGAGATTCCAGTTCTTCAGAAAGGGATATTACATCGCAGATGCGAAGCTTACGACAGATACGGAAAAAGTGTTCAACAAGATCGTAGGCCTAAAAAGTTCATGGAAAAAATAAGCCGCAGGGTATTACAGTAAAGAGGAGATTTATAAATGGATTACTACAAGGAATCCCTGAAGATGCACGAGGAGCATAAGGGGAAAATGGCTGTGGCCAGCAAGGTAAAGGTCGAAAACAAGGATGACCTTTCCACTGCATACACACCGGGAGTTGCAGAGCCGTGCAGAAAAATACACGAAAACCCGGAAGATGTCTATAAATATACGAATAAGTCCAATACAGTAGCCGTCGTCTCAGACGGCTCAGCTGTGCTTGGGCTGGGAAATATCGGCGGACTGGCATCTATACCCGTAATGGACGGAAAATCGCTTTTATTCAAAGAATTTGCGGGCATAGACGCATTTCCTGTCTGCCTTGAGACACAGGATGTCGATGAGATCGTTAATATAGTGAAAAACATTGCACCGACTCTCGGAGGCATCAACCTCGAGGATATTTCGGCGCCGAGGTGTTTTGAAATAGAAGAAAAACTGCAGGAGCAGGTAGACATACCTGTGTTTCACGACGATCAGCACGGTACTGCGGTAGTCGTGTCAGCTGCAGTGATAAATTCTGCAAAATTCACAGGCAGGAGTCTCGAGTCTGTTAAGGCTGTTATCAATGGCGCAGGAGCTGCCGGAACGGCGATAGCAAAGATGCTTATGAATCTTGGCATCAAAGACATTGTAGCGTGTGACAGCAAAGGCATTCTTACCAATGACAGAACGGATCTTAATGAGGCGAAGAAGAGGCTCGCAGCGGTTACGAACAAAGATCAGGTAAAGGGAACTCTCGCAGATGCTGTAAAGGGCAGAGATCTGTTTATTGGCGTGTCTGCTGCAAAAGTGCTCACGCAGGACATGGTAAAAACGATGAATGATGACGCTATCATTTTTGCCATGGCGAATCCTGAACCTGAGATACAGCCTGATCTTGCAAAAGAAGCAGGCGCTGCAGTAGTGGGAACGGGCAGATCTGATCACCCTAACCAGATAAACAACGTGCTGATATTCCCGGGATTGTTCAAAGGCGCGCTTGCGGCCCGTGCAAAGCGAATAACCGAAGAAATGAAAACGGCGGCGGCATTTGCACTTGCAGGGATCATAAAAGATGATGAGCTTTCTGCCGATTACATAATACCAAGCGCATTTTATCCGGGGGCGGCTGATATAGTTGCGGCTGCTGTAGAAAAAGCCTGGAAAGAATAGATAGAGCGTTCGAAGAAAATATACGGGAAAATGAGAGAAAATAGCGAAGACCTCTGTGAAACAGAAACGATCTGTGAAACAGAGGTCTTTTATCATGGAGGAGATATTCCGCCGTCATTTTTTTATCCGTATTTCTTTTTCGGAAGCCCATTTCACTACGAACACCTGTATGATCCCGGCAAGCGGAACAGCAAGGATCATACCTAGTATGCCGCCGAAGTATCCGAAAACGCTGACTGCAAGCAGCACCATGAGCGGATGTAGACCGGTCGAGGAGCCAACGACCTTTGGATAGATGAAATTGGCGTCGATCTGCTGTATGGCAAAAAGTATCGCGATCGCCAGGACGCCGTGCCAGAACCCTCCGGTGCAGAGCCCCATCAGGAAAGCGGGGATCATGCCGATAACCGGCCCAAAATACGGTATCACATTCGCGATGCCGGCAAATATACCTATAAATACCGCAGCCTCCAGCCCCATGACAGAAAGTCCGATCGATGACAGCACTGCGACGATCAGAGCGTCGAGCAGTGCACCCCTGATGAATCGCGACAGGACGGCATTGATTTCACTTAAAGTCTCGATCAGGACTGCATGTCCTTTCTGCGGCATCACCAGATGCATGAACTTCCTCCACAGACCGAGGAAAAACTGTTTGTCTTTCATCAGATATATGCTTATGATGATCCCTACAAGGATATCGAGCAGACTGCCGCTGATGCTTGCGAAGAATGAAATGACGGATGAGGCACTGATATTGTTTCCTATCCATTTCATGACAGCGTCGGTCACCTCGGTCATTTTGTCGGACAGGATCCCGGCAGGGATATTGGTTGTTATCCATCTCTGGAAAATGCTTTCGTATTTCATTATCCCGGCAAGCAGATCGGATACGGTGGTAGGCATGTCAGCGACGGAAACTCTGCCAAGTATCATGGCGGCGAAGCCATAGATAAGCGCGATGACAGCAGCGATCGCGAGCAGGTAGGTCAGGAGCACGCTCAGAAGGTGACGTGTGTTGCGCCGCTTGTCCGCCTTGACAGGATCGGATGGCAGTTGTATGACACGGCTCATCAGTTTGGAATCGATCAGCTCGGCAAGCGGATTCAGCAGGTAGGCCAGTATGAGACCTAGAATGAGCGGCCAGAACGCATCAAGCAGTGTACAGATGATTTTGTACAGTGTCGAGGATATGTTCCCCAGGTTTTTGATTATAAAATACATGAGACATAAAAGCGCAGCGTTGAATACTATAAAAAAGCTGCCTTTCATGAAATTGCGGTCTTTAAGTAATTCTTTAAGTTTATCCATATATATTCCTCCGATATCAAATGATTATATAATAAAGAACCTGTTACATCAATACATTGTGATTATTATGCAAAACTGCACATATAGTGAGCTTGGACATAATGGCAGGTTTTAATACGCGAACACGCATACATATTATAGGTGTGTGTATGTGCTGCGCTGTGCTGAATGCTTGTGAAATCAAGGGGTAAAGCCTATGGGCAACAAAAATACACTATAAAACAATAAAAAAATGAGAAAAGCTGTTGACAGCGCAGTATAACTTTGGTAATATGAACAAGCTGTCGCAGGGAGCGGAAACGCAAGATGAGTCGAAGCGAAAAAACATCGAAAAAAGATGAAAAAAGCAGTTGACAAACAGAGCGGCATGCGATATACTAAAAAAGCTCGCCAAGAG
>CAKQIZ010000099.1 GCA_934247125.1 uncultured Clostridia bacterium | reverse complement strand
CGCTGGCAACGGCTGCGCTATATTTCCCACTTTGGAAACCGCAGCATGGGGACAAAAGATCCGCTCGCCAGCCGCCGACGATTTATTCAGAGTTTCCCTAAAATGATTATAACACACCCGGTGAAAAAAACAAGTGTTCCGGCCTGCCTTGACTCTGTGCCGATCTGTGCTACAATGTAGAAAACAAAAATGAGGTCAATACTATGTCTGATACAAAAATCCCCGGCTATTTTGCCCGGCTTCTGGAGATGGGTCTTGCGGCACAGGGGGATATTTTTCCCACCCAGGACGGCTTTTTTGCCCTGAACAAAAGTCTTTCCGATATCCTTGCCCAACGACAGATCCATACCTTCCCCGGAGAGCATGACCAACCCCTCCAATGCCGGTATTTCTTTGATGACTGGTATCTCTATGCCGTCACCGGCAGCACCGGCTGGGTGTACAGCCTGTTCAAAATGCGGGAGCAGGAGTTTGATGCCGCCCTGGGCCGGGAGGCGGATGGGGATACGCCGGGAATCACCGTGTCCTTCATCACCTTTCAAACCCAGATTTTGGATGACTGCCTGCTGGATCCCACGGAAGGAAACCGAAAGAAGCTGGGGCAGGAGATCAACCGGGTGGTTGCCTACCGGAAGCAGACCCATGACGGCGCACTGAAAGCCTATTTCCTCCGCCCGGAGGCAGAGGGTGCCTATCTCATCGGTCAGCTCTACACCCGGTTCATCGCCTCTCTGGCCGTGGATGGCGTTCTGGATGTGCCCCTTGCCTACGCCCAGCAGTGCCGCAGCCGCCGCAATTCCAGATCCGCCGCCCGGCTGCCGGACTTTATCGACAGCAACAATCAGGCCGCCGGGCGGATCATCTGCGACCATGAAAAGCTCTATTTCCAGGATCCAAAAAATCTGACCCAGTTTGAGCAGTTTGCCATTCTGGCCACTCACACCGCCAACACCTCCTTCCATTCCCTGGCCGCTGAGGTGCGGTTTCATGCCATGTTCCTGTTTGCCGGAGCCAAAATCCAGATCCCCCTGCTGGGCTGCCCCTACGCCAGCGCCATCCGGGCGGATATGCTCATTGATGACAAGGAATTTGAAGGCCCCGCCCCCTACCACAACCCCAACAGCCGCATGGTGCGTAGGCAGGAGAAGTATCACAAATCATAAACCTTTTTGGAAAGTAAGGAAGTGGATCCATGGAGCAACTGCTGATTGTTGAAGATGATCTGGTTCTGAATCAGGGACTGTGCAAGGCATTGAAGGGGGACAATCGGCAGATCCTTTCCTGCCTGGATCTAAAAACCGCACGGGATCAGCTGCATTGCGGCCCTGTATCCCTGATTCTGCTGGATATCAATCTGCCGGATGGCAGCGGCTTGGCACTGCTGCGGGAAGTAAAGGAAACAGCCCCCCAGATTCCTGTCATTCTGCTGACTGCCAATGACACGGATTGGGATATTGTAGACGGCCTGGAACGGGGTGCTGACGATTATATCACCAAGCCCTTTTCCCTTTCGGTTTTGCGGGCAAGGGTCAATACCCAACTGCGAAAGCAGACCCCTCTCCCCCAAACCGCCCCGATCCATCTGGATCAGTTTTCCTTTGACTTTGCCACCATGACCTTTTTGGCAGGAGATCAGAAGGTCGAATTGAGCAAAACCGAGCAAAAGCTGCTGCACCTGTTGGTCGAAAACCGGGGGCAAACCCTGCGCCGCAGTGACCTGGTGGACCGGATCTGGACAGACGGAGCAGAATATGTGGACGAAAACGCCCTGTCCGTGACGGTCAAGCGTTTGCGGGATAAGCTTGGTGCTCAGGATCACATCCAGACGGTCTACGGGATCGGTTATCGTTGGGGAACGAAAAATGAGTAAAACAGAAATTGCCCTGATCCTGCTGTGTTTTCTGGGGGCAGCAGCCATTGTATGGTGGGATCGAAGAAAAACCCGGAAAACCATGGAAGCAATAGAAAATATGTTGGATGCGGCCATGGACGGCACCTTTTCGGAAACCGCTTTTGATGAAAGCAAGCTGTCTGCATTGGAGACAAGATTTGCCCATTATCTTTCCGCAGCGGAAACCTCCGCCCGAAATGTTGCCCAGGAAAAGGATCAGATCAAATCCCTGATTGCAGATATCTCCCACCAAACCAAAACGCCCATTGCAAACCTGCTGCTATACAGTGAGCTTTTGATGGAGGAAGATCTTCCCGAAGCCCCGAAGGCAAATGTGGAAGCACTGCATACCCAGGCGGAAAAGCTGCGGTTTCTGATTGATTCTCTGGTAAAGCTGTCCCGGCTGGAAAATGGGATTCTTTCCCTCTGCCCCAAACCTACCCCGTTGCAGCCCCTGCTGCAAGACATCGCAGGGCAGTATGCTGCCAGAGCCGCTGAAAAGGGGCTTTCTTTACAGTGTCAGGATACCGATATTTCCGCTGTCTTTGACGGAAAATGGACGGCTGAAGCCCTGGCCAACATTCTGGACAATGCCATTAAGTATACCGCCCAGGGTACCGTTGCCATTTCTGCTGTAAGCTATGAAATGTTTGCAAGAATCGACATCTCCGACACCGGCCCGGGAATCCCGGAATGGGAGCAAGCAAAAATCTTTTCCCGCTTTTATCGGTCAAAGTCCGTGCAGGAGCAGGACGGTGTGGGCATCGGCTTATACCTGGCCCGGCAGATCCTGTCCGGTCAGGGCGGCTATATCAAGGTCGTTTCCCGTCCCGGAAGCGGCAGCACCTTTTCCGTATTTCTGCCCAGGCAGCCGTCATTCTTTCAAAACTGTTAGAATTCCTTTCCCGCCGGAAAGAATGTGGAAAGAATCCTATGCCATAATCTGTATGTAGCAAGGGATCATTTCTTTGCATACATACAGATTTTTTCATGGAGGTAGGCATTTATGGAGATTTTGCAGGCGAAAGGTCTGAAAAAGATTTATGGTTCCGGTGACAATGCGGTTCATGCCCTGAATGGCGTTGATCTCAGCGTACAAAAGGGAGAATTTGTTGCCATTGTTGGAACCTCCGGCTCCGGCAAATCCACCCTGCTGCATATGCTGGGTGGGCTGGATCGCCCCACAGAGGGCACGGTTACGGTGGACGGGCAGGATATTTTCTCCTTAAAGGAGGAAGCGCTGACCATCTTCCGCCGCAGGAAAATCGGCTTTGTCTTTCAGAGCTACAATCTGGTTCCGGTGCTGAATGTATATGAAAATATCGTTCTACCCATTGAGCTGGATGGCGGAAAGGTACACAAGGCTTTTGTGCAGCAGATCGTGCAGACCCTTGGACTGGAGCAGAAGCTGGATGCTCTGCCCAGTCAGCTTTCCGGGGGTCAGCAGCAGCGTGTTGCCATTGCCCGTGCATTGGCCGCCGCTCCGGCCATCATTCTTGCGGACGAACCCACCGGCAATCTGGATTCCAAGACCAGCCAGGATGTATTGAGTCTTTTGAAAGTCACCAGTCAAAAGTTTGCCCAGACCATCGTGATGATCACCCACAACGAAGAAATTGCGCAGATGGCAGACCGCATCATTCGTATCGAAGACGGCCAGATCGTCTCCCTGAATTAACAGGAGGCGGCAGAAATGAATGTTCACAACCAAAAATGTATCCGAAAATTAAGTTGGCGTTCTTTATGGGCATCCCGGAAACGCAACATCATTGCAATCATTGCCATTGCCCTGACCGCTCTGCTTTTTACCTCGCTGTTTACCATCGTCATGTCCCTGAATTCCAGTTATGAAATGGACACCTTCCGCCGGATCGGAGGCTACTGCCATGGAACCTTTAAGGAAGTGACCGAAGAACAGATCGAGAATATATCCCTTCATCCCAATGTAAAAGCTGTTGGCAAACGCATAACCATTGGCTATATGGACAGTGGGGTTTTTGCGAAAGCCCCAGCTGAGGTCAGCTTCATGGATGACAATTGCACCGAATGGAGTTTTGCAGTACCTACCGTGGGACAGAAACCGCAAGGCAGAAATGAGATCACCATGGATACATACGCCTTAAAACTGTTGGGTGTTGCCCCTGAATTGGGCGCAGAAATCGAACTGACTTATACGGTGGGTTCTTTATCTGCAATGCCTTATGAGAAAACAGATACATTTACTCTGGTTGGATGGTGGGAATATGACGATATCAGTCCTGTTCACTATATCAATATCAGCGAAGAATACGCAAAAGAAATCGAAGCAGAGGCGATATCTAAGGGGCTGGAGCCGTTCCGTGTTGATTTGAATGTGATGATGGCATCCGGCATAAACATCCGGGGGCAAATGGAGCAGGTAGATCTGGATCTGGGGTATGCTTGGGACGAAACGGGAGAAGGGGAACTTGTACGCATCGGTGTAAACTGGGGCTATACATCTTCCCAACTTGGCGAAAGCATAGATGCAACCACATTCATTGCGATGATCGCTTTCCTTGCGCTGGTGATTTTCACGGGCTATCTGATCATCTACAACATTTTTCAGATTTCCGTTACCGGGGATATTCGATTTTATGGTTTGCTGAAAACCATTGGTGTCACCCCCCGGCAACTGAAACGCATTATACGCCAGCAGGCAATGTTTTTGTGTATTGCAGGCATTCCCGCTGGACTGCTGTTGGGATATGGTGTCGGTGCATCTCTGACACCAGTCGTAATGGCACGGACTACTTTTGGTGTTGCTGCTTCTACCGTCAGCTCTTCCCCTTTGATTTTCTTTGCATCTGCTCTGTTTGCGCTGATTACTGTTTTGCTGTCCTGCTCCCGCCCGGGGAAGATCGCTTCAAAAGTTTCTCCGGTGGAAGCAACAAAGTATACGGAAATTGTAAAAAGCAAAAAGAAACAACGCACCACCCGTGGTGCCAAAGTCTATCAAATGGCTTTTGCAAATATGGGGCGAAATAAGAGAAAGACGATCCTTGTGGTTATCTCGCTTTCTCTTTCTGTGGTACTTCTCAATCTCCTGGTCACTTTTACCCGGGGCTTTGATATGGAAAAATATCTTGCCAAACAAACCTGTGGGGACTTTATCGTAAGCTCTACAGACTATTTTCGGTACATTCGCTCCGAAAGCTACATTTCTCAGGAGCAGATGGAACAAATAAAAGCAAATACATCGGCTTCTTTTTCAGGATGCGGCTATCAATTGCT
>CAKQIZ010000098.1 GCA_934247125.1 uncultured Clostridia bacterium | reverse complement strand
GATCGGTGACAGATACGGCAGGGTGCTTTTCCTGAAAGACTATGCATCCTTCATCAAGGACTCCATGGTAGCAGATCTGACGGAGCTCGACAGGGACATGATGCTTTCCATCGACATCATCCCGGTGCCTACAGATGAAGCTGTGAAGGAAGTGGAGTCAAGGCTCCTTGGAGTCGAAACGAACATAACGAACTGGCAGAGAAAGCAGAATCAGAACAACAATTTCTCGGCTGTCGTGCCTTACGACATGGAGCTTCAGAGAAAGGAAAGCAAGGAGTTCCTTGATGATCTTACGACCAGGGATCAGAGGATGATGTTCGCTGTAATCACCATCGTGCATACGGCCGATACGAAAGAGGCTCTTGATAATGACACTGAGGCACTGCTCACAACAGCAAGGCAGAACCTTTGTCAGCTTTCCGTACTCAGATGGCAGCAGCTAGACGGTCTGAAAACTGTGCTTCCGTTCGGTGTGAGGAAAATAGATTCTTTCAGGACTCTTACCACGGAAAGCCTTGCGGTGTTCATGCCGTTCCGCGTACAGGAGGTCCATGATGAACACGGGATATATTACGGACAGAACGTCATCAGCAAAAACATGATCATTGCCGACAGGAGACAGCTCCTGAACGGCAATTCTTTTATTCTGGGAGTCTCAGGCTCAGGCAAATCCTTTGCAGGAAAGAACGAGATCGTGAACCTGATGATGTCTTCTGATGCAGACATCATCGTCGTAGACCCGGAACGCGAGTATTCTCCGCTGGTAAGGGCGCTTGGCGGAGAAGTCATCGAGATATCGGCAGCAAGTCCTAATCACATCAACGCCATGGATATGAGCAAAGAGTACGGTGAAGTGGATCCTATCATAGAAAAGTCACAGTTCCTGCAGTCGCTTTGCGAGCAGATCATAGCAGGACATCGTTTTGCAAAGGGGCAGCAGTCCATCATCGACAGGTGTACGGAAAATGTGTACAGGTTCTACAAGCAGGGTGACTACAGAGGCGAACCGCCGACACTGCAGGATTTCAGAAATGAGCTCCTTCGTCAGCCGGAGCCGGAAGCGCATTCTCTGGCACTGGAGCTTGAACTTTTCACGAGAGGGTCCCTCAACACCTTTGCAAAACAGACGAACGTGGACACGAAAAACAGGCTCATATGCTATGACATCCTTGAGCTTGGAGAGCAGCTGCGGGCGATCGGGATGCTGGTGATCCTGGACAGTATTTTAAACCGCATCATCGCAAACAGGAAGAAGGGGAAGCAGACGTTCGTGTTCATCGACGAGATCTATATCCTGTTCATGCACGAGTATTCGGCGCAGTTCCTTTTCAAACTCTGGAAACGCGTGCGAAAATACGGAGCCTACTGCACAGGACTGACGCAGAACGTGGAAGACCTGCTGCAGTCCCATACGGCAAGGACGATGCTTTCCAATTCGGAGTTCATCATCATGCTCAATCAGGCGGCCACCGACAGGGACGAGCTTGCAAAGCTTCTGAACATCTCGGATCAGCAGCTTTCGTTCATTAAGAACGTCAGCGCAGGGTGCGGGCTCATCAAGGTCGGAAGCTCGCTGGTGCCTTTTGAGAACAACTTCCCGAAAAACACGAGGCTGTACAGACTGATGACCACAAAGCCTAATGACGATTTCAGATAAAGACAGGGGTGCGGGAGCATCCCTTTACATGATGGAAAGCAGAAGTATGGAAAAGGGGGCGCAGGATGGCAGATATAAAGACGAGAGAGATCATGAAAGGAACGATAAAGACATTCGACCGGGCAGAGGCAGCAGCACATCGGATCAAAGACGGCAGTATCAGGACGAAGGAAAGCACAGAGCAGGCGTATCAGGAAAGGGAAGGAACCCCATCAGGATATGCACAGGGCAGGATCACGGAAGCAGGAAGGGCGGTCTCAGAAAGAGCAGGGCGCAGGCTGTATGAGATGGGTAAGAAAGAGACTCGAGATACAGTGCGAAGGCTTACGAGTAGATCGAGAGTTGGAACAGTAAGTCAGACGAAACATACAGGCAGGAGAGCAGCAAAGAAAACTGTAAAGGCGGTCAGACCTTCCAGAAGTGTACAGGTGAAGAGCATTCAGTCAGCAAGGAAAAAGATGTTCGTCAGAAAGAGGCAGCAGGCGATGATACAGAGAAGAGCAACAGTGAAAACAGTCAAGGCTGCTGCTATCAACACCGTGCGTGCAGTGAAGCTTGCAGCATCAGGTATGAAAGTTCTGGTTTCAGCGATCATTGCAGGAGGCTGGGTGTCTGTAGTCGTTATCGTCATATGCTGTCTGTTCGGAGGAGCACTTTATCTTTTCGGAGACAGCAGCAACACGGGATATATCCCGGTGAGCGAAGAAGTGGAGCAGTACAGCCCTCTGATCAGCAAATATGCAAAGGAATACGGGATCAGCGAATATACGGAGCTTATAAAGGCGGTAATGATGCAGGAGTCCGGAGGGCGAGGCAGTGATCCGATGCAGGCTTCAGAGTGCGGATACAATACGAAGTATCCAAACAGGCCGGGCGCCATTACAGATCCTGAGTATTCCATAAAGTGCGGCGTGCAGATGCTTGCAAGCGTGCTGAAAGCCGCAGGCTGCAAATCTCCATCGGATATGGAGCATATCAAGCTCGCGCTGCAGGGATACAACTTCGGCGGCGGATATATCACATGGGCACTGGAAAAGCACGGCGGATACAGCAAAGCCAATGCCGTGGAGTTTTCAAAGCTGCAGGCAAAGAAGACAGGTATGAGTGCATACGGTGATCCTGATTATGTGGAGCATGTGTTAAGATACTATCCTTTCGGCAATCCGTCATACGGTATCGTGAACACTGGACCGGGAAAACTTGGTCTTCCGATACAGAACATGAAGAAAGGGAATATAACCTCACCGTTCGGGCACCGTTCCTCACCGGGAGGCATCGGATCCACGAACCACATGGGACTTGATATCGGATTTCCGACAGGGACACATGTACTGGCATGTGAAGCAGGAAAAGTGGAGGTAGCCGGATGGAACGGAGGCTTCGGTAAATGCATCATCATATCCCACGGCGGAGGCCTGAAGACAGTATACGGACATCTCAGCAGGATCAATGTGACGAAAGGACAGGCAGTGGCAAGAGGCCAGTTCATCGGAGAAGTCGGCAGCACCGGTGACTCCACCGGACCGCATCTGCACCTTGGAGTCATGGTGAATGGCAGTTATGTGGATCCACAGAAAGGGTGGCTTAGTATACCATAATAATATATTTTTAAATGGATTTCACAGGAAACAAAACTGGGGAATATTTTTCTCGGTGACTTGTAAAAGCTAATTCACTATGTAGAAGTTAAATCACAATAAATGACTAAGTTCACTGAATCAAGGGCTTCTGGATCATCCGGGAGTCCTTTTTTGTGGAAAAGATAATTCATTTTTAAAAAAATTGCGCGACAAACGGGGGCAAAAAGGGGTATTATCTTTTTTGTGGAAGATTAATTTCCTTCATGCGCTGGAAACTAACATATTCAATTTGTGTTCCAAGGTTAACGATTAAGCAGCTGAGTGAGTGGGGTCGCAGAGCTGCTTTTTTGTTTTAACGGATTCTTCGTCGCAAAGTCAAAGATCAAGTCCGCTGTGTGGCACCTTCGACGTCTTTGACTTGGCTCTTGCTCCCTTCACAGTGCGCAGGCATGTCATAAATCGTTACTTGATGTTTAGGAGATACGGCATGAGCGTGACAGCGTCTTTGTTAATTCTCGTGACGTTGAGAACTCTGAGAAGGTCTTCACCATAAAAGAAGGCAAATACCTCATACGGAGTTCTTCCGTTCAGTGATTCCCGCGGAGTTGAGTTTATGTGAGAGAACATCAGATCCAAATTCTCTTGTGTAAGGCTCTTTAAGTTTTTTCCATTAGGGATGATGTCCCTGACATAATTATGGTTGTTATCAACATGCGGCTTCTGAGCAGGCTGCTGTGGAGCACAGTAGAAGATATTCGTGCGAAATTCGCCGGTCTCATGGTTGAATTCGAACAGGTTCGATTTCTCAAATTCGCTGCCACGATCGGTTACAATCAGAGAAAACAGCTTGTAATAGTCTTCACCGAGTTTTTCCTGCATCAGGGCTAACGTATCTGCCATTGAAGCACTCGTCTTATCTTCATGAAGGAACCCAATCATCACAGGTGCATTCTCAAAGATGAATGTCTGGATATATGGGTCTTCCGATTTGTTGTACAAAGTATCCATCTCCGTTACAGGTATATCCGGATGCTCTGCTCTGAACTTAAGAAGATCCGCATAATTGTGGCCGTCATAACAAGCAGGTTGCTTTCTGGGCTTGAGATTCTTCTGCTTCCTCATGGAAACCTGGCGTCTCAGAGAGAAATTGTCTGTGCCGTAATCCTTGAATATCCCTGATTCTATGTATGTGTACAAAGTTTTTACGCATATATTCAGTTCGGGATGATTCTCGATGATCTGGTATACAGACTGACCTCTTTTGAGAAGGGGACCAATGGTCTCAGCCATCATGATCATTTCCGAAGTCGTAAGATTGACACCTTCCCTGGAATCGCTGAGCGTGTACAGATATTCCTTGTGAGCAGTTGCAGCCTGATAGAAGTACTTATCCATATAGTAGTGACTCATCTTAGGACACTTATTACATACTCCGATCTTTTCACTATGCTTACAGATGCGGTCTTCAAAATGTTCACAAGCGACCTTACCGCCGTGGCAACGATTGTACTGACCTCTGTTTGCACAGTAGTAACCATTGCCTCGTGCATAATTGCGTCTGGGCCTAAGTTTTCTATGAAGTTTAACTTCTTTTGAAATGGTTGAATAACTTTTGCCGAGATCTTCTGCGATTTGAGCTTTGCTTTTCTCTGCCTCAAGTTCTCGCTGGATGAATGTTCTGTCATCCAGCGTCAAATGTGTTCCTTTCATAATTCCTCACTTTCTGCCCTGGAACATATTCTTGAGCATATTACATGGAAGTTAAACTTGCAATAATTTGTGTACGATTAAATTCTTCGCACGCGTTTAGTTCCGTGAAATTACTTTTACAACTAGCAGAATATTTTTCTCATCTGTGTTTAAATAAAAATAGCGCTGCTATCTTGACGTTAGGCGCAACCTGTGTATAATTTAAATAACAGTGCTATTTTTCGGAGAGGTGCTTGGCATGAGTAAGAGTGAAGATACAAAACAACTGATTTTAGACACAGCCAAAAAGGAGTTCATGGAAAAGGGATATAACGATGCTTCCGTTCGCAGTATTGCAAA
>CAKQIZ010000097.1 GCA_934247125.1 uncultured Clostridia bacterium | reverse complement strand
CTAATTATATCATCAAACCCTTGTTAATTCAAGGCTTTTCCGTGTCATTATCAGAGAGATATTTTCAGACGATATGAACCTGCTGCTTGATCAGAGTTTTAAATAATATAAGCTATTTTTTAGCTCTCCTTTTAAAAAATCGTTTTATGCGTGCTGTAGGAATAATTCGTATCAGGAACATTGTTAGACCACCAGATAATACGGGCAGTATGAATGATACCGAAGACGGGTTTCCTTCTGTGGCAAAGGTATATGTGAGTGTAGTTCCTATAGGACCTTGAATGAAGAACACTCCATAGCCTACGATACACCCGATTATTACACTGATCTTATCTTGAATCGTATTCTCTTTTGATACTGTATCGGTTATGCTCCAGATTTGCATTCCTGCTATAGCCAGTAGTATCGGTATTATAGCAAACAGTTCCATATCTTTACTCCTTTATTTCTACTCCTAGATCGTTTTCTGCATCTTTGAACCATATCCATCGTATTCTGTTTCGATAGACATGCTCTGGTAGAGGTTCCTCAGGTTTCCATAAAGGGTTGATCTGAGCATTGCCTTTGTCAGGCAAAATGACAACCATATCATATTATATTACTTTTTTCTTCACCACCGGGCTGAAACTCAGGTTGGTTATCAGTTTTCTTTAAGTGTGATTTCAATACATCCATTATTTCATCAACATTATTATGATTTAATACAGAAGGATAACTGTCTTCAAAGCTTATCAATAATTGTCTGGCTTCTTCTTCCGCACTTATTACATCTGAATATACTTTCATATAGTTGCCATTATCTAAAAGCTCATCTAGAAGCTGCTTTAATTTATCAGAAATAGAATCAAGGCTTCCGTACAGATCCACAATTGCATTCTGTATTTTTTCTTTTGATACAGGAATTCCCTTTACTTCATGTTCTGCTAATATTCCCACAATATCTGAAATATCTTTTTTATATTCACGACATGATTTTAACTTCATTGCAATTAGATACTCTGCAGATATCCTTCGCACAAAAAGAACCCCATAAAACGATTTGTAATGGATCGAGTATTGGACAAGTTTGGTGGAATATAAAGCAGTTTTTTTTAAAATCCTCATTTAGCCACCCGCTCGGCAAATTAAATTTATCTCCTACACTATTGATCGCTTCTTTCATAGAAGACATCGCATTCATTAGTGCATCCACGTCAGTGGTCGTTTCCCGAAACTCATATCCGGCAAGAATTGCTGCGCCGCCGATCGGCACTATTTCTGCAGGCGCATTCTTCCCTCCAAGTTTTCTATATTCTTTTGCAACTTCTTTTAAATATAAATCCAAATTTTCTTTTGTAAAACTTCTATTTAAATCAGATGACACTCCGTACCTCTCTTTCAACAATGTTGAACCTTTTAAATTCCGGGATAGACTCATCAAACGCCCGTTCTTTCAGTTTGTCATCACCATAGATTGATGCCATTGCTATTATTCCTGAAGGGAATATTATATTTTGTAATTTGCAAATCCTTATATCATCATAAACATTACAAATCGGCACATTATTCAAACGACTGATGTAGTCCAGCATAGCAAGAAGGTAAAAAGACTCAGGATACCATCCTTTTTCGTATAGCGCTCTGATTTCATTGCTTTGCAATACATTGAATATAAATTGCATATCCCCTACACGTTTTAGCTCATGACATACATTACTTTTATATAATTCAAAGCTGATTCTTTTTTCCGAAGGATTATCCATCAGCTCTTCCATGGAAATATGCAGGGCTTTCGATAATTTATATACTGTTTCAGCACTACATCGTTTTAACTGTGTTTTCCCTTTTACAACATCATTAAGCGTCGTGTACGGTATATTGCTCTTTTTTGACAATTCGTATACTGATATATTTCTCTCATTTATAAGATCTCTGATATACATTATCATTTCACCCTTCCTTACACCAGAATTTGATTTATTGATGTTATAACGGTATTCCGTTACAACATCAAGTCAATAATGTCATTGTCATTGGATTTACCAGGCTTCAAAATAGGGATATCGTATTTTCAACATTTTTATAGATGTCATTAATACATTTCCATGTCATTATCGGAGAGATATTGTGAGAAATTGTGAGATATTTTCTTATGATCCAATTCTGATCCTATACATTCAGTTTCTCCAGTTCCTCGTCTTTCACGTTTTCCATGTGTTTTTTCGCGAATATCCTGTACATCACAGGTATTATCACAAGTGTCATCAGCGTCGCGTAAAGCAGCCCGCCAATGCATACTATCGCAACAGGCTGCACCATTTCCGCACCGGTACCTATACCGATCGCCAGCGGCAGCAGTCCCAGTATCGTAGTGACCGCAGTCATCAGCACCGGCCTCATCCTGACCGCACCTGCATTTATTATCGCTTCGTCCATCCCCATGCCTTCAAGCCTGAATCTGTTTATGCAGTCCACGAGAACGATCGCATTGTTGACGACGACTCCCATCAGCATGACGAATCCCATCATCGAAACGACGCTGACATCCTGGCCGCATATCAGCAGCGCCAGCATACCGCCTGTGAATGCCAGCGGTATCGTGAACAGCACGATGAACGGAGAACGCAGCGACTGGAACTGTGCCACCATTATCAGGTAAACGAGTATCAGACCTACTATCAGCATCAGTACCATCTGGTGCATCGCATCCATGATCTCCTGCGTCTCGCCGCCGTAGCTTATCTTCACGCCGTCAGGTACGAGATCTTTCTTTTCTATCATATTCTTCACAGCGTCATTGGCGTGAGTCACGTTGTATCCGTCTTTCACCGCCGCACTCACGCTGAGTGTCCTGTTCTGATTGTCATGGTTTATCGAGTCGAGCGATGCTCCGTTTTCTACTTCAGCTATCGTGGAAAGCGTCACTTCCGACTTCGTTCCATCGCTCTTGTCTGCAGTCAGCTTCATGTTCAGCAGGTCGTCCTTTGTGAATTTTCCGGCTGTGCTGTTTTCAACTACTACATCTACTGTACCGTTTTCATCATTCAGCGTCGTTGCCGATGATTCTTCAGTCAGCTTCGATGCGATCTGCTGATATACCTGCGCAGTAGTCAGCCCCTCCTTTATCGCAAGGTTCTTGTTCACAATGACCTTGAGTTCATCGGTACTGTCTTCTTTGACATCTGACACTTCCTCCAGCTGCTTCATTCCTCTCAGCTCTTTTTCTATAGCTGCGCCTGTACTTCTCAGCAGATCCAGATCATCGCTGTAAAGGTTCACAGCGATCCCGCCGCCGCCCATCATCGAAGACATGTCCATACCTGAAGACGTAGTGATCTCACATCCGTACTTCTTTGCGAGTTTCTCCAGTTTCTTATCTATAAGTTTGCCATTGTCGACCTTGTCTTCATCTAGTATTATATAGAGCATCGTCGAAGTTACATCCTGCTGTCCGGCAGACATGCCGAACATTCCAAGCGTATCACTTGAAAGCATCGCACCGACAGTTCGCACGCCATCGATTTTCCTGATCTCCTCGGATACTGCATCGGTCACCTCAGATGTTTCTTCAAGCGTACTTTCATCAGGCATCTGTATAACAGCCGATATCTGCGGTGTGCTCATCGACGGCATATACGAAAATCCTCTGGAAAATGCCAGCGCCGCAGAAACCGCCAGTATCGCGACCGAAGCGATGATCAGAGTCTTCTTGTGACCCAGGCTCCATGCCGCCAGTTTTTTATACGACTTTATCGTTTTTCCTTCCTGACTCAGTATCGACTTCTTCGTATCCTTCGACAGCAGCCCCCTTGCCATGGCAGGCACGAGTGTAAGCGCCACTATAAGGCTCGCCAGCAGCGAGTATGCGACTGTGAGCGCCAGATCCATAAATATGTCTTTCGTCATACCATCGACGAATATTATAGGCACGAACACACATATAGTCGTCAGGGTCGAAGACGTTATCGCGCCTGCGACCTGTGCTGCGCCGGAAACCGCCGACTGCACCCTGCTGTAACCCATGGCACGCAGTCTGTATGTGTTTTCCACTACGACTATGGAATTGTCGACCAGCATGCCGACGCCGATCGCCAGCCCTGACAGCGAGATCATGTTGAGCGTGACTCCCGAAAAATACATCAGCACTACTGCAAAGACCACGCTTATCGGGATGCTTACCGCCGTTATGATCGTCGGCCTTATATCTCTGAGGAAGAAAAGCAGTATCAGTATGGCCAGTACAGCCCCCATAAGCAGGTTCTGAAGGACCGAATTTATGACGAGGTGGATGTACTCACCCTGATCGGAGAGCATGGTGAACTCGAGATCATCGTATTCACTTTCCAGCTGTGCGAACTTTGCAGAGATATTATCCGCAACTACCGCAGTGGCATAGCTCGACTGCTTCGTAAAGCTCAGCAGCACGCCGTTCTGCCCATTTATCTTCGCATAAGTGTCCTCTGCCTGATTTGCATAAGTGACCGTCCCTATGTCCGAAAGCCTCACCGGATCGACGCCGTCTATCCCCATGTCTATCAGTATCAGGCTTTCCAGCTCGTCCTTGTCTTTTATCTTGTTTCCTACACTCACGAGTATCTTTGCCTGGCCATCCGTGATATAGCCTGCAGGCATGGAAAAGTTCTGCGCACTCAGGATCGCCGAGATATTGCTCATCGTCAGCACGCCTGTCATGTCCGCGCTGGCGAGCGCCGCCTCCCGGGAGCTCTGTACCTGTGCAAGTGCGCTCTGCAGCTGGTTGACAGTCGCGTCAATCGTGCTTTCTGCCGCTGCCAGGTCTGCATATCTGTTTCCTAATGTAAAGGTTGCTGCTGCACCTTCGGCCTCGAGGTTTTGGAGTGCGGCGTCCACTGCCGCGATCTGCTCGTCTATCGTATCGAGCTGTGCGACCGCTTTTCTCAGTGAATCAACGGTCATCCCCATCATCTCGATCTGCTGCTCTATCATCTGCACAAGGGTCTGGTTGCCTGATGCCACCGCATTGTCGTACTCCTTCAGCAGGAGCTTCAGCGCCGGTCCCTGCTTTTTCAGTTCTGCGAGCTGCTGCCTGCTGTCAGTCAGCTGTTTTTTCATCGCGGCCAGCTGTTCTGCCGCCTGTTTCTGCCCCTTGGCGATCGCTTCCTTACCGTCCTGTATCTGCTGTTTACCGCTTGCTGCAGCGCCCATGCCGCCGGCTATCTGGCCTTCTGCCTCACCAAGACTGCTGCTTATCGCCGCCGAGATCTTTTTATTTATTTCATCTATTTTTTCCTGAGAAAGCACTATCTGTATATTGTCAGATACCATTCCCATCGTCGACACTGACGCCACTCCTTCAACGCC
>CAKQIZ010000096.1 GCA_934247125.1 uncultured Clostridia bacterium | reverse complement strand
GATGTGAACGGAGAATCCACTACGAACGGTGCTGCCGGTTCAGTATGTACTTCTTCTGCCGGTTCTGCATAAAGCACCTCCGGCGCTGCATCTGCAGTCTGTACAGTCTGTACTTCCGCTGCATCGTCTGCAGTATATTCAGGCAGTGTTATCTCTTCAACATCATCTCCCGCTGCAGGGAAATCCACTGCGTCTAAATTTTCAGTAACGCTCCATGTGACCGCTTCATCGTCAGAAAGCTTGCTCTTGAGGCTGTCCACCTTTCCGGCAGTCCTCAGGATGTTCGTCTTGATCTCGGCAAATTCCTCTTTCATCGAGTTGAGCTGCTGTCTGTATTTGTTCTTGAGCGCTTCAGCCTTTTCCTTCTCGGCAGCGACTTCTGCTCTCATCGCAGCCTTCTCTGCTTCTACAGCTTCTCTTGAAGCATTGAGCTCTGTTGTTATCGCATCTTTTTCAGCTTCCATGCCGTTACGCATCTGCTCTAGCTCTTTTTCCTGTCTTGCGACCTGTTCTCGTCCTTCTGTGAGAATAGTCTCCACTTCTGTCTTCGCCTGGTTGATTATCTCGTTGCTGCTCTTCTTAGCTTCCATGATAAGGCTAACATACAGGTCATTGTTATCATCGTATTTCTGATACTTTTCTTTCAGTTCGCTGATCTCTGCCTCATAGGCATTCTCTAATTCCTCTATGTTATTTTCGTACAAGTCACACAGCTTCTGCATGCATTCATATACATCATCTTTATCAAATCCACCAACGGTGCTTTTCTTGATGTTCATATTCTTAAGAAGACCAATAACCGTTTCACGTCTTTGTTCAGTCAATGCGTTCTTGTTCATATCTATAACCTCTTTTTCTTCTCATTATTTAGTAATGCGAATAAACAATTATTTTTTATTATAACATCATTGTGCAGCTTTGTCTTCCTTAATTTGTAATTTTATCACATTTTTTATTGACTTTTAGTGCTCAAAAAGGTTACCATAATGTTGATGTGATTTATTAGAAACCCTATTTTTCAATGTTTACACAAAGAATTGAGGTTTATGACATGAAAACTATAGAAATAATATCAGGAGCGCAAAAAGCGCAATTTACTACAAAAAGTGTTACGCTCAACGGCAGGGAATACTTTTATATAAATATGTCAGACGTGAGAAACGACAAGCTCAACCGCGTCTATACATTTATTTATGACAGTGAGGTTAAAGCTGTTCCTTACGAGGAAAAAGATGCAAAAACGCTGTCGGTCATCTTCGGTCAGGTACGCGCCATGGAAGAAAAGCGCAGAGCGCATGATCGCGCCGCTGCACACCATGAAGAACGCACTGCCCCCGGCACAGCAGCTGCTCCGCAGACTTTTGCACCTGCAGCAGATGCACCCGTACATAACGCTGCCGCACAGTCGCAGACGTCGTCAGAAGCCTTCACACCACAGCAGGCACCGGCCAGAAACTTCACGCAGCCGCAGCACGCTGTACCGGAAGCACCGATAAACACCACCGCTCCTTACGCAGCGCCGGAGATGCCGGTGGATCATATGACGCAGTACGCAGCGCCGGAAACGCCGGCAGAAACACCGCAGGCAGCAGCTTTCTATCAGGAAACTTCCCAGACAGAAACTTTTGCGCCTGACATGTACCCGAACACACAGACACCGTCTGCCGAGCAGACACCTTTCACCGAAGCAGCCGATCCAAAGGCTGCAAAGAAAGCAGAAAAGGAAAGACTTAAAGCGGAGAAAAAGGCTGAAAAGGAAAGACTCAAAGCGGAAAAAAAAGCTGCAAAAGAACGTGCAAAGGCTGAAAGGGCTGCACAGAAAGCAGGCAATACACCTCCGGCAGGAAACATCCCGCCGGTAAACGCAGCCGTATCAGATCAGCAGCCGACAGAAACTGTGGCAGATATATACACCGAAACAGCACCTGTGACTGCGGCCGGCACAGATATTTCCGGGGCGACCGTTCCGTCAGAAACTCAGGAACAGGGACTGCCGAATGGATCCGCTGAAACACCGGCAGAAGCACCTGAATCATCAGTCCCCGGTGATGCTGTAGCTGAACAGACTGCCGGCGCTGAGGATACGATCGTATTCACAGGCAGCGCAGACGCTGCATCAGAACTTGACCCGGCCGATGCTGCAAAGAAGAAAAAACTGAAGAAATCCATCATAACGTTCGGCATCGTAGTCGCTGCCATCGCAGTCATCGCTGTGATATTCTTCCTGATCTTCGGAACATCGAACGATCCGTCACCTGTAAATCCGTCATCGACAGATTCCAACACATATCAGGATGTCGATGAACTGATAAATGATCTGCAGGAATAGCCTCAAGTTGAAATCCTATATACAAAAACAAGCTGCCATGACAGACACGCTGTAGTGTCCAGCCATGTGCAGCTTTTTGCATACCTGCATTATTTACATATGCTATCTGTCAGGATGACATCTGCCGCAAGGCTCATAGCCGGCGCTTTCTGCGGCGTCCACACTCATGAAGTATACTCTGTTCTTTTCATCGGGCAGTCCGCTGCAGCTCGGCAGGTGATACTTTTTCGAATTCGCATTTCCTATGTAGCTCGCTTCCTGCTGGTCATCGGTATATGCCCTGTCTGACTTCTTTCCCTCGCAGTTGAATGTTATACGACTGCCGTCATCGGTCGCTATCACAGTTCCCTGTTCATCCGTCCTGAAGACCTCTGCTCCAAGGTCATTGAACCTGCTCAGCGCCTCTTCGTGCGGATGACCGTACATGTTGTCCTTTCCACATGATATCACCACATATCTCGGATTCACCTCTCGCAGGAAATAGTAGCTGTTCGATGTGCGGCTGCCGTGATGAGCCGCCTGCAGTATATCCGCCTCGAGATCTGCGCCGCTTTCTATGAGCTCTCGCTCGGAAGACGACCCGGCATCACCCGTAAACATTATTCGCGTGTCTCCGTGCGTGACTTTGAGGCATATCGAATCATCGTTCGCATCATCGTGTTCGCTCACGGGCCCGAGAAAATCTATACGGCACTCGCCGAGCTGCGCAGTGTCTCCCGGAGCCGGCGCCGTTGTCTCGATCCCCTGTTCGTCTATCGCACGTTTCAGATAGCCGCCTATGCCTTCCTCATATCCGTCCATCATGAATATCCTGTCGACGTCTGCCGCTGCGATCACTGCTTCGCCGGATCCTATGTGATCCTCATGCGGATGTGTGAAAACTATGTATTTCAGGTGATCTATTCCCTGATCTGCAAGATATCCGGTTATGAACGCCGCATCGTCCCTGTTGCCCGCATCGATGAGCATCGCCTCTCCGTCCGAGACGAGCAGCGTCGAATCCGCCTGCCCTACATCGAGAAAATGCACTGTAAGCTCTCCATCTGCCGAGAGCACCCCGGAACCGCCGTCTGCATCTGATGTGCAGGCACACAGACTTGCCGCTGCCAGCACAAGACTCACGGCAAGCGCCGCTATCCTGCTGAATTTTACTGATCTCATATATCACTGTTCCTTCCTCTGCCTGTCCTGCCGCCGCTCCTGTACGAAACCGCATGATGTCAAACAGCTTTGTCATAAAACTTTAAAGAGTTATCGAGACAAACGTGCCGTCATGCCCCTCGATATGCAGTATTTCCAGGCCTTTGCAGCCTCTGAAAACATCTCTGCATTCCGAAAACATCAGCGATATCATTTCTCTGCTGACCAGGCAGTCGTACGGCCTGCCAAGCTTTTCGGCCGCCTTGCGGAACACCTTGTCCGGAACTGTTCTGATCGCCATGTCGGCCATAACCAGCGGCACAGGCATCGAAATATCAGTGTCTTTTGTTTTTATCGTTATTTTCATATCCCGTTTTTCCCTGCTCCCTTTTCTAGTCGCCTATCGATACGCGGAGCTTCGCTCCGTCAGATGCGCTCACGTTGACGAGCTCGCCTTCAGTCTCGGCTTCAAAACATGTCCTGATGATTTCCATAACCTCGGCCGTGTCTATTCCCCGGATCATATCGTCCGGCAGCGGCAGCTTTCCCGCCTGATCTATCAGTCGTTTCACAGCTGCCACCGGAAGCTGCAGCTTTACATCATCTCCTTTGGGAGTGACTGCTGCCATCCTGACCAGCTTTCTGTCGTAAAATGTCATATACTTTCCTCTCTATGCGTTTTCGTGTGTCTCCGCACATTCGAATCCCTGCGCAGATGCCTTGTCTTCACCCTGCAGATGCCCGCTCTTTGCGCTAGCCGATCCTGTTGGTGCTGAGATAATATTTCGTGATCGTATCCCAGTCTCTCCTTATCGCTATCTCGGCTGTGAGATCCGTGTTGTTGTAAAGGATCGACCACTGCGTATTGCTGGTCACGTCATCCGCCCGCGGCTCCTGCGAAGCCGCCTTGAGCGCTTTCCACGCGACCGAAGCCGTCGGAGTTTCTTTATTCTCATCAAGGATCTCCTCGATAATGTCATGACGCTCTCTGCCGTGTCCGTAACTGCCGTTTTTCTGATTCGGCTGCACGTGCTTCCTGTACATTTCGTAAAAATTAGTAACTGTCCTCACAGGTGTTACTGTCAGCTCTCTGTAAGGGCTGTCGCAGTCGTATTCCACTACACGGCTGTCGCCCGATGCATCGGTTATATAAAAATGGTAATCTCGTCCGCTTGTAGCGAACATATCATAGCCTCTTATCAGCTGCACAGCTTCTTCTGTAGTCGCAGCTCTGTCGAGCACGAGTCTTATCAGCAGGGTCGTTGCGATCACAGGCCTGCCTGTCTGCTGTCGTGTCGGCTCGCTGTCAAGGGTCAGCACCGCTATCGAAACGCCCTTTTCATTCATGCCGTCAAGGCATATGAACGGTGCGGTCAGGCATGCGATCCTGGTTCTGATGCTGCGGTCGGCTTCGTTTGCCGAAACATTGTCGAGTGCTGCAAATGCGACTGAACGGTATCCGCCTTTCGGCGCACAGTGTACCAGTAATGCGGAGGTGTCGTTCTTGAAATCGTAATTGCGCCCCATCAGTGTATGCTCTGCCATGTCTTTCATGCAAAACGCACTGCATCCGAAGTCCGGCGCTTTCATTTTTACCGGCAGTCCCGGCATGGATTCTCTGATCACTGCGTCTATGAACGACTGATCATCTTCTATGTCATGTTTTATGATGTTATCTATACTGTATCTGTGCCTGACGTCCATACGATACAGATTGTAGTCTTTGTAAAAAGTCAGCTGCCTGATAGTCGCAAGTGATTTGAATCTCCTGAAGTAAAGTCCTGACAGCGCTCCCGCTGCAGCGCCCAGCCCCGCTGCCGCCAGTGGTAAAATTTTTGATTTTTCCATTACCGCCTCTCCTTTCATATATATGTCGATCGCAGATCGACATCAGGTTA
>CAKQIZ010000095.1 GCA_934247125.1 uncultured Clostridia bacterium | reverse complement strand
GTCCGTGCCGCTACCGGCCTGGGCCTGAAGGACGCTAAGGATCTGGTTGACAACTGCCCCAAGACCCTGAAGGAAGCTATCTCCAAGGAAGACGCAGAGAAGCTGGTCGCCGAGCTGAAGGAAGCTGGCGCAGAAGCAGAGATCAAGTAATTGATTCTCTAACTGTCAAGGATACCGCCGCCAGAAATGGCGGCGGTTTTTCGATTTCCCCGAAAGGAACTGCCCTATGGAATCCGCCATTCTCACCGTTGCTGCCCTGCTCCCGGACAGCTGGAAAACCACCGGGAATCTGTATCAAAGCCGGGCTTTCTCTCCTTTGGATCTGGATCTGATCCATATTGCCAAATTCCTTCTGTTTTTCACCCTCTGCTCCCTGGTGCTCAGCACCCTGGGCCGTCTGGTCCTGGGGAAGCATTCCAGCCTGAACCGCAGTCTGTCCTCAGCGATTGCGATTCTATTTATCTACGCCGTAACCATTGTGGTGTACACCTTCCAGCCCATGCACCTGGAGCGCTACCTCTCTCCCCTGCCCTTCGTCACCTTTTTCGGTGACTACCTGGTGATTATGCCTGTGATCGGTATTTATCCCACGGTATTTGCCCGGGAGCTTTTGAGTTTGATCATTCTGGCCTTTCTGGTCAACCTGCTGGATGTTCTGGTTCCCCAAGGAAAATCCATCCTTGGTTGGTACTGCCTGCGGTTCTTCACCGTAGGGGTAGCCATAGTCCTGCATCTGGTAACCCGCTGGGCCTTAGATACTTATCTGCCCAATTTTCTTGTAACCTACGCACCGATGGTGCTGCTGCTGATTCTGGTAGCCATGATCCTGCTGGGCTTTTTCAATGCAGTGATTGGACTGGTGCTTACCATCGCCAATCCCATTATTGGTGCCATCTACGCCTTCTTCTTTTCCAATCTGGTAGGCAAGCAGATTACCAAGGCCGTGTTCACCGCCGGAATCCTGTGCGTGATTCTGTTTGTTTTGAATCATTACAGCTACAATTTCATTCATATTTCCATGTCCGCTCTGACCGCCTACATCCCCATGGGAGGGGTTTGTCTGATTCTGTGGTACTTGATCGGTCATCTGCTGTAAATGGCAGAAACCGCCGTCTGAGCGCTGATACGTAAAACCAGGGATGCTTTCTTACAGCACCCCTGGTTTCATTCTATAATCGCACGCCTGGTATGGATTTGTCAGGACTCACATTGTGATAAACAGGATATCTCTTCCGGTCGAAAAGTGTCCTTCTGGCAAACAAGATAAATATCCTGGTTCATCTTCTCCTCAAAGTAACGCTTCCATTTTATATTGGTATCCCACTTTGCCTGGGGGTAAGCGCCGTATCGCTTCTTTACATCGTTCATTCTATCCTCTATATCGAGGACCCCTTCTGCACCCGCCAGACAGTCGCACAGCTGAATCAGCCGGTCATACTCGTCATAGTCCGTCTGGGACAATTCCTTTCTGATCATTGCCATTTCTTCATCAGAAACATCAAATTTCCCAATATATTCCTCTACCGTTTGATTGTTAAAGGAATGTGTTAAGCATACCTTTGCTGCCTCATCATATCCCAATGATTTCATATATGTATAACCATCAGAAACATGTCCCAGGTGTCTTACACCAAATTTTCTTCCGATATCGTGCAGCAACCCTAAAATATATGCCTTTTCTCCATCCAAATCTGGGCACGCTCTTGCGATTCTTTCTGCGCAATGGGCGGCAGTTAAACAATGCTTTCCCCAAGGGCCTGGATTGCACGATACCCCATCCCGTATCAATTCCATCGCTTCTTCTCTTGTCGGCAGCATGGTTAATTCCTCCCTGTTTCAATGCAAAGACGCGATTCTATTCTCTGTATATCAACCCTCATCCAAGAAACCATAGCTGGGCTGAGTACAGAACCAGCTCTTACACGGCAGCGGTTTCTTTTTCTTCTTCTATGTGGATGTTGACACCGTTGACCTCTACATCCTCATCGGCGCAGATCATAATGTATTTCACGCCGCCAATGACCCGGGTTTCGATCAGGTCGCTGCGGGTGGGATCTACCTTGATGACCACATCCGGAGTCTTGATCTCAAAATGCTTGTTGTCAATGACGTTTTTGGGATGCAGATCCGTTTCAAAGCCAAAAACCTCATCATAATCCACGCTGAACTTGGACAGCCGATCCTCGGAAACGCCGCACTCCTGGAGAACCGTCTTCACATCCTCCTTGGAGATCATCAGCGGTTCCGGCACCTTGGCCTCCTTGTGCATGGCGATCCGCTGGCAGATCTGGTCGTGGACGGTCTGCACCACATCCAGGCTGCATTCCTCCCCCAGGGTGGTGGTCAGCAGGGCTTCAAAGGATTTTTTCTGCTCGGCAGCAGGCTTGGGTGCAGGGGTGTTAAATACCGATTCAATGAAGGCGTCCTGCCCCACCTTCACATCGTGGGTATAGTACAGGGCATTGTAGATATTGGTGGAGCGGTTGTCAAAGGCCGGGAACAGGAAGCCCAGCATGGGAGCAGATACCATCTGGTGCATGGCACCATCGTGGAAGATCTTTTCCTCCGGCACATAGTGCAGATTGGCCTTGGTCTGCTTCACCGGGCAGATGGTGCAGATCAGATAGGTATAGGTTTCGTCGCTGTTGTCACTCTGGCTGAAATCATCCTTGCTCTTAAAGGGAACGTCATAACTGTCACAGCCGATCAGGATCAGGTAAGCTCCCTCAATACACACCGAGTCAATGACCTTCTGATAGAAGGTTCCCAGCAGCTCCTCGTCCTTCAGCTGGCACTTCCGCAGATCCATCAGCAGCTTGTGTTCCGGGGAATCGGCCACCTGAGATGTTTTGAAGGTGATATCAATGAGATTCTTTCCCAGAGAGCCGGACAGAGTGCGGCGCAGCAGGGCAAAATATTTGTCGGATTCATTCTCCGGCATCATACCGGTGGACTGGCGGAAGGAGGTGATGATCTCCTTGTTGTCATTGACATAGCAGCCATAAAGGGCGGTGATATTGCTCCGCTCCCGGCGCAGATGGCGGCGAATTTCGCCGATTTCCTTATCAATCATAGAGAAAACCTCGTTTTCGTAAGATTCATGCCGGGGTATTATAGCACATATTTTCGCAAAAATCCAGTGTAAAAAAGGAAGGAGAGCCGGTTGGCTCTCCTTGGCTTTTATTCGTTGGGGCAATCGTAGTCAAAGGGCGTGAAGGGGATCTTTGCAATTTGGATTCCATCCAGGATGGCCTGCACATCCAGACTGCCGCAGGAATCCCCTTGCTGATCTCCGTCGTAGAAGTACCAGGGATTGTTGGGATCCGTTTCTCCGTTATACATATAGCTATCCAATTGAATCAGCTTCTGTCCGGCCAGACGGTACAGCGTATAATAGCTCACCGCCGCGCTGCCGCTTCCCCGGCAGTAGATCTGATTCTCCTGGGTCAAATAGTACTGGATCCGTTCGTAGGCGGTAAACAGGCACAGTCTCTCCGGGGCGGCCTCTCCCTCCTGGGTGATGGTGTACAGGGCATAGATGCTTTCTCCATCGGTAATAATCAGCTCGTCCATGCCATCCTTGTCGATGTCCTGGATGGCATAACCCAACTTGCCCAGGTAATCATAGGCCCAACCGATCATCATGCCAATACCTGCTTCCTCGCATTTTCCCGGATCCCACTTTTCCGTCAGTGCCTGCTGGTAGCGAGAGATCAAAGGATTGTAGACGGTGGCCGAGTCCACCAACTGCTTTGGCTGGGCGGCAAACAGTGTCAGCTCCAGTTGTGCCCGTTGGGCAGTGACGATCCGATCCCCTGCTTCATCCTTGGAAATAGGCTTGAGGTCATCTATAGAAGTTCCATAGAAATACGACGCACTCCCATCCGAATATTGCGCCACTTCGTAGCGAACCATGTAGTCCATGGACAGTGTATCGCCGTTCCACCGATAAAACTCCCAATTCGTTGCGCGGGGATAGAATCCTTGCTTTTTTATGGTGTTATCCGCAAGGAGGGTATGTGCATCTGTTCCCTCAGCACACACCACATGGATTGCCGATGCATTGGTGGGCGGCATCGCATAAACATCGTACAGCTGCTGGGTGTCACTGATCACCAGTTCCGCAATACCGTCCCCATTCAGATCCATAAGGCACCATCCCAGCTTGGGCAGAGCGGTGAGAATCTGGGGGCTGATGTCATTTTCTCTGCATTGCTCCTCGGTCCAGCCCTCCGTCAGGGCTTTCTCGTATTTATCCAGAATGGTATCGAAAGGAATATAATTGGTCTTGGAAGTCTGCTGGGACGTTCTGTGTTCTATGTTTACAAACTCCAGCTTTGCCGGCTGATAGCTTTGGACGATGGTATCTGCCTCCTCTTTGGTAATGGGGCTGGCGGTGTTCTCCGTGATTCCGGCAAACCAGCGTCCATCCGTGTCTTGATATACTGTCTTCTCCGGCTGGAACTGGCCATCCTTCAGCCGCAAATAAGAAACAAACTTCTGATAATTCCCCCGCTCAGAGCCAATACGCTTCAACACGCCGCCCTGACACAGGGATGTCATCTCCAACTGCCCAGCACTGTACAGCTGTTCAGGCTTTCCGTTCTCACAGGTATACAAGTCAATCAGGTTGGTATCCGTATCCTCCCGATAAGGATACTCCGCAATGACCAGTTCCGCTGTACCATCCCCGTCCAAATCGGCGATGGCATAGTAAAGACCCTCCCCCTCACTGGCTATGGGAGTCAGATCACTCATACCATTAACCCTGCACATTTCTCCGTCCCAGCCATTTTCCCAGGCTCTTTCATACAAATCCAGCACATCGGCATAGACACCCTCTGCATCCGTCGTGGCAGGTTCTGTGGCTTCTGTCGTTTGGCTGGTCTGTGGGTCAGCAAAATTGGGGGTCGGCTTCTGGTTGCCCACCACACGCAGCAGCACGAAGCCTCCCAGGATCACCACAGCCAAACAGGCGGCAATGCCGGAAATCAGCGACCAGGGGCTGGTTTTGGTTGCCTTTGCGGTGTACACCACCGGCTCCCGCTTCTTTTTAGGAGGCTCTTCCAGGGCAGCCTGGGCAAGAATCGCTTCCAGCATCCGCTGCTTTTGGGCGGCACTGGGATTGATAGAATTATAGGCCTTGACAATTCTCGGATTTTTCATTTCGCCACACCTCCCAGCAAAGCAGCCAGACGTTTTCTGGCACGCATCAAACGGCTGCGGATGGTTGCCTCGGGACACCGCTTCAAGTCGGCTATTTCTGCGGTGGAGTAACCCTCGTAGTAATATAGATAAACGGCGTCCTTGTATTCATCCGGGAGCTGGGTAATGGCCTCCAGCACCCCATCCTCCTGCTTTGGCTCCTGGGCAACATCCAGAAAATCATCAATATTTTCTTCTCTGCGCCAAGACCGCTTCAAAT
>CAKQIZ010000094.1 GCA_934247125.1 uncultured Clostridia bacterium | reverse complement strand
AGGGCTCAGCATGGATAAGATTGCCGCCGGACTGGAGCGTGACGGTATTCTTACCGGTGCCGGAGGAAAAAGGTGGCACACAAGCACCATCAACAAGATTCTCCGAAACGAGAAATATATCGGCGATGCCCTGCTCCAGAAAACCTACACAACTGACTTTCTGAACAAAACCAGAGTCAAGAACAACGGTCTTGTGCCTCAATACTATGTAGAAGGCAACCACGAAGCCATTATTCCGAAAGACATTTACTTACAGGTTCAAGAAGAACTGGTCCGCAGACGAGTAGTGAAAACCAGTGCCAACGGCAAGAAACGAAGCTACAGCTGCAACCACTGCTTCTCACAAATTGTCATCTGCGGAGAATGCGGCGAAATGTTCCGAAGGCTCCACTGGAACAATCGTGGAGTTAAATCTATCGTCTGGCGCTGCATCAGCAGGCTGGAATCTACCGGATTGGAATGCCACGCCAGAACCATTAACGAGCTGGTCCTTCAGGATGCTGTTGTCAAAGCTATCAACCAGATGTTTGGAGACAAAAGCAGCTATCAAGCACAACTACAACTCAACATTGCCTCAGTCATTCGAGCTTCGCAGGCAACTTCCGTTGAAAACATCGATGAGAAGCTGATGGCCCTACAGCAAGAGCTTATCCAGAAAGCCCAGAGCAAAGAAGCCTATGACGAAATTGCCGATGAAATATTCAGGCTTCGAGAACTCCGCCAGCAAACCACCGTCGACACTGCAGCAAGAGATGAACAGATAAAGCGAATCAATGACCTGCAGGATTATATCGAACAGCAGACTACCCACCTCACCGAATTTGACGAATCGCTGGTACGACGCTGGATCAAGCAGATCACCATCTGGGATGACCACATCACTGTCGAACTTAAGTCCGGTGTTAGTATCGATGTGGATGTATAAATTCATAGCTACACAAAGGCTCCCCATCACTGGACAATTTCCGGTGATAGGGAGTCTCTACTTATGCTAATTCTTTTATTGCATATATTGCGACAACAGATAATGGAATCGACATTATTGCAAAAGTAGCTGGCCATCCTGATAGGGATACAGATATATTAATTCTCTTTGCCAATTCCGATACTCCGTATGTCAATTTATCTGTGTATGCATTATCCATGTTCTACCTCACTCTCTTATAATAACCATTTTTCAATATAATCGTACCACCATTTACTGATCCGCCTAGAGAACCTGCAGCCTTTTTTGTTGGATAACTTTGATTAGAATATAGCGAAAGCAATGCCGTATATGCGTCAGCTATACTCAATATACAACCAATGCTCTTAAATACTTGTAATATCATTTTGGGTAACCTCCGTTATTATCATCAATATCTTGCTAATTGCATCCATGGCTTCTTCATCAGACCTTTCAAGCAATTTTGCGAATTTCGAAACAGCCTCCAGTCTATCTTCCATACGAAATTTATTGTCAGACGCATCAGGTGCTGCGATTTCTGTATAGCTCAATAAGCGTTTTCCAACAAGATAATTATCATATCTACCATTACACTGCTTAAGTAAATAAGTAGCAACACCTTTTAAATGAGGGCCTATTGCAAATGTGCTCACAATTTCTTCTGGAATTTTGATTTCTACTACCACCTTATCGTCACCATAAACCATTGGGGTCTGTATCTGTACATCGTATCTCGAATAAAGATTCAATGATGCGCTCCTGACGCCTTCTCTTATATCATGAATGGCATCAATGGCTTTTATTGTTAAATCAGCAAATTCGATTTGTATATTCTTAGAAATAAGCATATTATCACCTCTTCTCAGTACATTTTATTATCGGTTCCTGTAATAATATTATAATATTGTTCAACAAAAATGTCAATACTCTCTATTACTGAAACTTGTAATATTTTTATTAACAGTTTTTTTAAACAAAAACCCTCTCAGCTATAATAACCGAGAAGGTTTATATGAGTTATCTATGTCATTTTCTGTATCCGGTACACATGATATCTTCACCAGTTATTTCACATCCTACCTCATCTACAAATTGGTCTAATGCATTATTAATGAATTCATGTAACAACCAGTTCTGTTTTGACTTCATGTATTTGCTAAATAATTTCGGATTATATCTGACCAATTCACTTATCCAATGAAACACAGCAAAAATCAATACAGTCGATGGCATATTTGCTAAGTGGTCATTACCTGAAACTTCTTTTTTTATGTACCATAATTTTGCCTCACCAAATATGTAAAAAAGATAACCTCTAGTCTTTTCGTGATATTTGTTTAGTGCTTTTTTACGCTCCTCAATTGGCTTGTGAATATCCCAATTGAATCTTTTTTTCATTCTAATAACATATTTATCATCAACGCCTAGGTCTCTTTCAAACTTCGATGGCAAATTCTTAAGAGCCTTAGCATTTGCATATCTTCCAGAAACTTCGAATTTAATCCATGCTTCCTTAGAGTTGTCTTTTTTTACGAACACAGGTTTGCTGATTGGAACGAAAATCTCCGGTTTGGAAAAAGTAATGCAATATGCTCTATGAACACATGGAATATTATAAAGTAATTCTGCCATTGTGTAATGGCCTGTGACTATATTATGTCCATAATATCTTGACAGTTCAGGCAGAACTCCAGCGCCTTTTATCGAAGTACATGCTTTTTTTATATCTGTCTTATTAGTATCATCTCTAACAGACGATACTCCATGGTTTTTTAATCTGCTATTATCAACACCTTTATATCGCAATAAGGCCTTAGCTGCATTTAAAATACAATAATATGATGTTAATGGTCGTGCGTTATCTGGAAGTTCCTGTGACGCTAAATAGAAACTATGTGCCTGTTCCCAATAAAATAAGGCATCACTAGCTCCAGCCATTGATTGACGCTTTAAAAACAACGCCACATATTCCCAACATGAATCTGTCAATATAGTCCTACTTCCATATTTAGGTTTATTCACAGATTTCATGAGTTCGCAAGATTTACTGTTAATACAAATATCTTTGAACATTTCAACTCTCTCTTTCAATGCTATCTATTCCGCTGCCAAGTCTGCCTCTTAGTATCGAGTGGCTTAAACTGCGGTCAGCTCTGACAACAATTTCAGTGCCACAACCTATGACATCTAATCCACAGCCTAAACCCTACCGCATTTTTCCGACCATCCGCTTTTTCTTTAATCAGACCGAAAAGTAGATATGTTTCCCTACAAGAAAACCGAGCTTTCCGCAAGGCTTCTCTGATGATACCAACCTTACAAAAAGCCCGGAAATACGCCACTTTTCAGCCTTTATTTATCTTTTCTTGACAGCAAACAGACCGTCTCAACATGTCCAGTCCAAGGAAACATGTCTACCGGTGTGGCTTCGATGAATCTGTAACCTAAGTCACCGAGCAGTTTTATGTCTCTGGCAAGGGTTGCGGCATCGCATGAGATATAGACTATACGATCCACTCCGGAGTTTGCCACTGCTTCGAGAAGTTCAGGTCTGCATCCGGCTCTCGGAGGATCGAGTATCGCGATTTCTGCCGAGTGTATCAGTACGGCAAGCTCAGGATCGATCCTGCCTGGATTCTCTGCGCCATCTGCATTCACTGTATTTTCTGTACGCTCTGCACTATCCATACTATCCACATTCTCTGAGCTTTCGATACTTTGAGCTGCCTTCATGTACTGCGGCAGGATCTCTTCTGCTTTTCCGCAGATATATCGTGCATTGACGATATTATTTACAACTGCGTTCCTGTTCGCATCGATCACTGCTTCTTTCACCGATTCGATCCCGACTACTGCTTTTGCTGCATCCGCACAGTAAAGACCTATGGTCCCTATCCCGCAGTAAAGGTCGAGCACTACCGGTTTATCCTCATTATCCTGCTGCCCGGCATCTGTATCGAACCCGCAGTATTCTCTTACCTTGTCATAAAGGCGCTTCATCTGCACCGGATTCACCTGATAAAAGCTCATCGGGGATATTTCAAACTCCAGGTCACCGATGCGATCGACGATCACCGGCTTTCCGGCGACGACCACGTTCTTGTCACCCATTATGTCAGGCCCCGCTCCGGCCTTCGGCCTCCGCGCCGCCTTCGACCCGCCACCGGACCTGCTGCCCCGCTTCTTTCCGCCGGCACCCGCGCCTGCCCCGCCGCCGGCGCCGGCGCCGGCCTCGCCCTTCTTGATATTAACGACCACACTTTCCAGAGAATATCCGACATCATAGATAGCATCATCAAGCATCTCGATCAGCTTCTGCACATTCGGGATACCGTTTCCGTTTATCACGATCACGACCATGACCTCACCGGTGTAAAAACCCGTTTTCACGATCAGATGACGGATCAGACCCTTTTCCCACTTGGGATCCCAGGCAGTGATATGATCCTCCTCCATGAAACGCCTTAGCGCATCCGCCGCTGCCATCGCAGGCAGCGACTGCAGGTAGCAGTCCCCGCAGTCGACGACCTCATGACTCTTTGCACGGAAGAAACCGACAGCCGGCTCCCCGAGATTTTCCACGATACCGCCCTTCCTGGTTATGATCCCGCCAGTGCTGACCGGAAACTGCGCCTTGTTCCTGTATCTGTACGGTCCGCTGCCGTCATTGTCCTCATCATCCATCCCGATTATCGGCCTGATTACCGGTTCCTGCAGACAGGCTATGCGCTCCAGCCGACTTCTCACCTGATTCTCCTTGAGCGCCAGCTGTGCGCCGTAACGCAACCTGCCAAACTGGCAGCCGCCGCAGCCGTTTTCAAAAAACTCACAATCGAATTCGTCGGTACGATCCGGCGACTCCTCCAGCACATCGAGCAGTCTCGCGAACCCGTAACTCTTCTTTACCTTTGTCAGCTCAGCACGCACGACATCGCCCGCAACAGCTACCGGCACGAACACCACGAACCCGTCTGCAGTCTTTCCGATGCCCTGACCCTCGCCACTCATATCCTCGATTTTGACTTCAACTATATTTCCCTTTTCCATATTCTTTCCTTTTCACAGAACAAAAGTGGCGTCGCCACGATAATTTCAGACATAATTTCCACTGGCATCCTGATCTTCTCTCTCTGGCAGGAAATATCACAAGCGATATTTCACGGTTACAGCAGTTCCGGCTCCGCCACATGCTGACCTGTATCAGTCTTTTGAGATGCTCCGTCAATTTCTCTATGAGAAATTTCCTGTGTTAAATCAATGTCGGCGTCGCCACGATAATTTCAGACATAATTTCCACTGGCATCCTGATCTTCTCTCTCCGGCAGGAAATATCACAAGCGATATTTCACGGTTACAGCAATTCCGGCTCCGCCACATGCTGACCTGCACCAGTCTTTCGGGATGCTCCGTCAATTTCTCTATGAGAAATTTCCTGTGTTAAATCAATATCGGCGTCGCCACGATAATTTCAGACATAATTTCCACTGGCATCCTGATCTTCTCTCTCCGGCAGGAAATATCACAAGCGATATTTCACGGTTACAGCAATTCCGGCTCCGC
>CAKQIZ010000093.1 GCA_934247125.1 uncultured Clostridia bacterium | reverse complement strand
CGAACATATAAAAATCCCTCTTTTATTCTATTATAGAACCATTCCGAATAATAATTAGGAATATCCGTTCTTCTACTCACACTTAATATCATTTCATCACTTCTTTCTTTCCTTTTTTATGAGTATCTGTGCGCTAGCACAACTCTCAAATGGATTATATGCGTTTTTTATTTCATTTGATATATTATTGAATACAAGCGCATTACTATTATATTGCTCTCCATATTCGTAATGTCTGTCTTTATTAATATTATCAAAATGCATTTTTCTCACAATTTTGGGTTCCATAATTTTTGACTCGAGAATATCAAAAAATTCTCTTCCCCCACCCATAGATTTACTGAGATTAATATCATTGCACAAAATATATATTGGCTTTTCTTCATATGAATTTAAAAAGTCAGCCAACTTATTAATAAACTGAATTATTTCTTCTTCATCAGAATGTTTGTACATATCAGAAAATACATATTGAAAAATCAGTACATCCGGAACCCAACTATGTTTAACTATGATATCTTCCAATTGCAGTATATCATTTGGATAAAACTTAATTTCCTTTCCATAGTACTCTCTAATATCATTCCAAATATATTTCCATACATCTCCTAATGGATCAATTCCTCTATATTGCAATCTATCATAAGTAAGCACACCTTGCTCCTTTAGATAATCAACTGCTGCCAACTCAGTACATGGTCCACATCCCACTGACATAATCTTAAGTTCTTTCTTGTTCCTAATCTTATTAAATTGCCTTAATCCATATACTATTTCAGATGCGTATTTGTACGCATATTTACAATAATAGCAATCTGCCATATTCACACAATCATATTTTCTTGGAGCTGGTGCCTTTTGTGGATAATGCACATACTGTAAACAATCTTGACAATCTCGTGGACAACATTCTCCATATGAGCAATCCTCACATTGTTCGTGCTTATTCTGATATTCATCTCTATAAGAACAGTTTTCAATCAAATCATATAACAGCATATTTTCCCTCCAAACACATTTTTATTAATTATACTACATTTTTCCACATTCTTATAGTTATTTTATTTACACCTATCTCAACTCTCATACCTAAAAAACTCCCTAGCCATCATCTCCGCAGTAGCCCGGTTATATCCCTTCTTCAAATACCCCTGCACAATCGTCTCGAACATCCCCTTAACCATCTCATCCTCAATATCAGAATATGCCTGCATCTCCCCTGACAAAGCCATTGCCACATACTCAATGTACATTCATGATTTATACTCTGAAGTGCTCTATCACGATTTTGTAAATATTCATAGTTGCAAAAGAATGCATTAACTGTCTGCGTTACTTTATATGCTTTTTTTACATAGTTTCTCTGTTTGTATCTGGTTTGTTGACGAGTAAGATAAAATTTAAATGCATTATCGTCATCTATACATTTATCAAACTGAGACCTTCGATATTTTTTCAGTTTACTATTTTCAATTTGCTTATTACATTTTTCTTTCCAAAGCAAAATTTTTTTATTATGAGCTTGAAATTCATTGAATTTTCCCGAATTCAAAAGCTGATCAATCAAATTATCAATTTGTGGCTTTCGTTTACCTGTTACATCTAAATAACAATTATAGTATGGGTATTGAAATGGTGATTTCAATACCATGATCAAACTAATAACTATAGCTATTATCACTGCAAATATTATTGCATACATAATATTTGAATTTAGCAACGCCATATCTTTTATCTCCCATTATTGCTTATATACATTTATTTTACTTAAACATTTTCTACCAAGTGATTAATTATACGGCACTTCCTATTTCACTCTCTCAGCATCCATCACTTCACCACTTCCACGCGGCTGCCTCCGCTCCTGTCTTTGCGCACGATGATCTGTCTGTCGATCTTTTCCCGAAGTTCCGGAACGTGCGAGATTATTCCGACCAGGCGGTTTCCTTCCGCAAGCCCGTTGAGCGCGCGCATCGCCTGCTGCAGCGATTCCTCATCCAGTGACCCGAAGCCCTCGTCGACGAACATCGTGTCGAGCTGTATCCCTCCGGCTGACGCCTGTATCTCGTCCGAAAGCCCCAGCGCCAGCGAAAGCGACGCCTTGAATGATTCGCCGCCAGAAAGAGTCTTGACACTACGCTCCGTTCCGTTGTAGTGATCCACGACATCCAGCGAAAGCCCGCTCTGGCTCCGGTTGTTGTCCGCCTCGCGCCTGCGTTTCAGCTCGTACTGCCCGCCCGACATCACCATGAAACGCGTATTCGCACGCTCTATGATCCTGTCAAAATACGCCATCTGTACGTATGTCTCAAGCATGATCTTCTCCCTGCCGCTCAGGTTCCCATTCGCTGTGTCTGCCAGCGATCCGATCGTCATCAAGCGCTTTTCCACATCAGCGATCGCCGCAGACTGCTTCTCTATCTGCCTGAGCACCTCGCGGTTGGTCTCCGTGCGGTGATGCAGATCCCTGAGCTCCGACTCCAGCGTGCTGCGTTTCTGCACGATCTCATTCCTGCGCTCACCGGCCGCATCCGCATCAAATTCCTCTCTATCCTGCATCAGCTTCGCTGTCTCTTCGACGCCCGCCTTCAGCTCTGCGATCTTCCTGCCGCATGCATCGTAGTCCTCGCGCGCCTTTCTGAGCGCATCCTCGAGCGCTTTTTTCCTGCTTTCGAGCAAAGCTGCCGCACGCTCTGCTTCCTCTCGGCTCTTATAGCTCAGCTTCGCTTTCAGACTTGCGATGCTCTCGTCAAGAGCCTTCGCTTCGCTCGTTTTCTGCACCGAAGCGATCTCCGACTCTCTGATCTTTTCAATGAGTTTTCCGTGTCTTTCTTTCGTATCAGGCAACAGCTTTTCGATCTGCTGCCTGCGCTTTGCTTTCTGCTCTGCCGTGGAAAGCCGCAGCTCGAGCTCTTTCAGGCTGCTTTCGATCGTCTCCGTATCCTCTTTGATACGCGCTGTGATCTGCTGCATGCGGTCCGCATCAGAATCGTCCACCGCAGGATCAGCGCCTTCACCGCCGCTAAGAAGCTCATCTGCCGCTCTGTATACCGCCTCCTGCTTCTCGCCCAGCTGCCCCTTTGCACGACTTGCTTCAACGCTGGCTTTGCGCATATCCTCCGCGGCTTTTTCCGCCTTTTCCATGAATGTGTCAAGTTCTTCCTTAGTCGGCGCATCATCCGTCAGAGCTGCCGGCGAAGGATGAGTCAAAGAACCGCAAACCGGACACGCCTCGCCCTCTTTCAGCCCGTCTGCCAGGATCCCGGCCTGCTCGTCGAGATACGCTCTGTTCTTCGCCTCGTAAATAGCCTTTTCAGATGACGCTTTCTCAGCGTGCTCCTGATACTTTTCGGTCGCCTTTTCATATTTCACCCGGAGTTTTTGCAGTTCCGAAATATCGCTTCGCAGCTGGGTGAAATCCTTTTTTCGGCTTAGCAGACGTTCTTTCTCCGCATCGAGCTTAACGATCTCACTGCCGCAGTCAGCCAGCTTCTCGGCCTCTTTTTCGAGCTGTGAGATCTCTGCCTCGAGCTCCACAGCTTCTTTTCTGCCTGATTCGATCCCGTGTTCAAGCTTTGCGGCCTCATTTTTCAGAGACTCCAGCTGCTTCTGTTTTTCCGTGATCCTGACGTGCTCCTCAAGCTCCGCCTCGGCAGCGGCTGCCTGCTTTACGAGTCCCTCGATCTGCCCGCCGGCTGCTTCTGCAGCCTCGAGCGCTGCCCTGAACGCTTCGAGCTTAGGCTCCTCAGCACTGAGAGACGCTGCAAGCTCCGCATGCTGCTTTTCAGCCTTCGCTCGCTCCTGGGCCCTGGCGATCCTGCCGCTTATGCGCTCCTCCTCTTCTTTCAGCGCGCTGTCCTGAGCTGCACGCAGCTGTGCGCTTTTCTCGTCACGCGAGATCAGCCTCTCCAGAAGCCTGATGATCTCCGACACCGGAGCCTCACCTCGCTGCGCCTTTTGCACGTCATCAAACAGCACGTCGCTCTCGTCGCAAATGATCCCGTCGACGTACTGCCGCAGGCTCGCGCTGACTTCGCTGTGCTCGCGCTTCAGCTCCAGCGACATTTCCCTGAGCCTGTCCTGCAGCTGCTGGAACGGCTGCGTGTGGAAAAGTCTGCGGAATATTTTTTTGCGGTCTTCAGTGGATGCGAGCAGCAGTTTCAGGAAATCTCCCTGCGCGATCATCGCGATCTGCGTGAACTGGTCGCGGTCGATCCCCATGATATCGATGACTGCCCGGTTGACGTCTTTCTGCTTCGAGATCACTCGCCCGTCCGGATAGCTGAGCTGTGCGTCCGCTTTCGCCAGGGTAAAACCCTCGCCGCGCTTCTTCGGCCGCCTGTATTCGGGACTGCGCTTCACGGTGTATTCCTTTCCCGCATACGCAAACACGAGCTCGACTTCCGTCGGTGTGTCGGGGTCTGCGTACTTCGAACGGAACATGTCCGTTTCTCTGCTGCTGCCGCTGGCTTCGCCGTAAAGCGCGAACGTTATCGCATCGAATATGGTCGTCTTGCCTGCGCCGGTGTCGCCGGTTATCAGGTAAATGCCTCCCGTTCCGAGCTGCTCGAGGTCGAGTTCGGTCCTGCCGGCGTACGGTCCGAATGCCGACATCACAAGTTTCAAAGGTCTCATTCGTGTTCCTCCTCTCCCCAGATCTCAGCCGCCAGTTTCCCCACCAGCTCCGACTGTTCCTCCGACATCGGAGCACTGTTCTGCAGTTCATAAAATCCCGCAAACAGCTCGAGCGGTGATTTTCTTTCGATCTCACCCGACACATCGATCTGTGCGCTGCCGCGTGTCCGTCTGTTGTCGTAGTCCAGCTTCATCAGGTTGTGGTAAATAGCGCGCAGCTTGCCCATCGCCTCCGGGATGTCCTCCTCGTCGGTCAGTGTGATGTGCATATAATCCTCGCTGTATGTCGTGTCTGCGTAAAAGCTCCTGGCTGTGATCTCGTCATACGTTCCACGTATCTCGGCCATATCTCTCAGCGGTTTCAGCGGTATCGTCCTTATGGAAAGGCTGCCCTTCGCGCCAAGCTCCGCCACAGTCACGGATTTTTCATGCGAGACTTCGGAAAACGAGTATTTGAGCGGCGTCCCGCAATACCTGATCCGCTGTGTGCCGATGTTCTGCGGCCTGTGTATATGACCGAGCGCAACGTAGTCGAACGGATCGAAAACCGATGCGTCGACATTGTCCGTGCCGCCTACCGAGATATCCTCGGACTCCGAACGCTCTGCGCCTGTCACGAACTGATGCGTCACCAGCACACTGCGCTTTGCATCATCCGTATCCATGTGCGCCACCGCGACCCTCAGCGCATCCGTGTATGAAACTATGTCGTCCGCATCGTCGGGGAAAAACCTGCGCACATCCGCCGGTTTTACGAACGGCAGCAGGAAAATATCCAGCTCGCCGTGCTCGTCTCTGAGATGGTGCGGCCTTATATCCCCGTCGTACACCGGCGCGAGATGTATGCCGCTTTCGCCCATCAGCCGACTGCCAAACGCCAGGCGTTCAGGCGAGTCATGATTGCCGCTGATAATGAAGACCTGCATTTTACGCACCGAAAGCTTCACCAGGAATTCGTCAAAGATGCTGACAGCCTCCGCTGACGGCACCGATTTGTCGTAGACATCCCCTGCGATCAGTATCGCGTCAGGCTGCTCGCTCTCGGCGATCTCAAGTATCTGATCCAGTATGTACCGCTGGTCTTCTGTCATGGAAAATCCGCCGACCCGCTTGCCGATGTGCAGGTCTGA